>CAMLJW010000022.1 GCA_946480485.1 uncultured Streptomyces sp.
GCTCTTCTACGGGCTCGAATCGCTCGCCGATGCCGGAATCCGGGAGGTCGGCATCGTCGTCGGCGAGACGTCCGGGGAGATTCGCGCGGCGGTCGGTGACGGCTCACAGTTCGGCATCCGGGTCACCTACATTCACCAGGCCCAGCCGCTCGGTCTCGCCCATGCCGTGCTGATCTCCAGTGACTTCCTCGGCGACGACGACTTCGTCATGTACCTCGGTGACAATTTCATCGTGGGCGGGATCACGGAGATCGTCGACGCGTTCCGCGAAGAGCGGCCCGATGCCCACATCATGCTGACGCCCGTCGGCAACCCGGCGCAATTCGGTGTCGCGGAGCTCGACCTCTCCGGCCATGTCGTCGGCCTGGAGGAGAAGCCGCAGCAGCCGAAGAGCGACCTCGCGCTCGTCGGCGTCTACCTCTTCACACCGCTGGTCCACGACGCCGTACGGTCCATTGAGCCCTCGGCACGCGGCGAGTTGGAGATCACACATGCCATTCAGTGGCTGATCGAGAACGGCAAGAACGTCCGCTCGACCACGATCACCGGGTACTGGAAAGACACGGGAAACGTCACCGACATGCTCGAGGTGAACCGCTCCGTGCTGGAAGTCCTCGAGCCGTCGCAGGCGGGGAACGTCGACTCCGAGAGCGAAGTGATCGGCCGGGTGCGCATCGAGGAAGGCGCCCGGGTGCGGCGCTCCCGCATCGTCGGCCCCGCCGTCATCGGCGCCGGTGCCACCCTCACGGACTCGTACGTCGGGCCCTTCACCTCCATCGCCGCCGGGTGTTCCGTCGACGACAGCGAGATCGAGTACTCGATCCTGCTCACCGGAGCCTCGGTGCGCGGCGTCCGCCGCATCGAGGCCTCGCTCATCGGCCGCCAGGTCGACGTGACGCCCGCCCCGCGCGTTCCCGCCGCCCACCGGCTCGTGCTCGGTGATCACAGCAAGGTGCAGATCTGCTCTTGACTTCCTCCCCCGCCTAAAGGCGGGGGATTCCAGCGGTCGCCCGCTGGGGTTCCTGCTTCACCGACGACCGCCCCGTCCGGGAGGACTCCCGTTGAGGTCTTACACCGTCTCCACAGGCAGACGCCGCCAGCCCGGCGGCGAGAATGTTGCGAGCCGCGTTCACGTCGCGGTCGTGCACCGCGCCGCAGTCACACGTCCAGTCACGGACGTTCAGCGGCATCTTCGCCGCGACCGTGCCACAGGCCCCGCACAGCTTGCTGGACGGGAACCAGCGGTCGATCACGACGAGTTCACGCCCGTACCAGGCGCACTTGTACTCCAGCATCGACCGGAGTTCCGTCCACGATGCGTCACTGATGGCGCGCGCGAGCTTGCCGTTCTTCAGCAGGTTGCGGACGGTGAGGTCCTCGATCACGACCGTTTGGTTCTCACGGACGAAACGAGTCGACAGCTTGTGGAGGAAGTCCCGGCGCCGGTCGGCGATCCGGGCATGGACGCGGGCGACCTTCACACGGGCCTTGGCCCGGTTGTTGGAGCCCTTGGCCTTGCGGGACAGCTCCCGCTGAGCACGGGCGAGACGGGCCCGGTCCCGGCGCTCGTGCCGGGGGTTGGCGATCTTCTCCTCGGTGGACAGGGTCACCAGGGAAGTGATCCCGGCGTCCAGGCCGACCTGCGCATCGGTGGCGGGCGCGGGGACGACGGTGTCCTCAACAAGCATCGAGACGAACCAGCGCCCGGCGCTGTCGCGGGACACGGTCACCGTCGTCGGCTTCGCCCCCTCCGGGAGCGGACGCGACCAGCGGATGTCCAACGGCTCGGCCATCTTCGCCAGCGTCAGGCGCCCGTCACGCCACTTGAAGGCACTGCGGGTGTACTCGGCCGACGCCCGGGACTTCTTCCGGCTCTTGTACCGGGGGTACTTGGAACGCTTGGCGAAGAAGTTCCCGAACGCTGTCTGAAGATGCCTCAGAGCCTGCTGAAGCGGGACGGAGGACACCTCCGTCAGGAAGGCGAGTTCCCCGGTCTTCTTCCACTCCGTCAGCGCGGCCGACGACCTGTACGTAGGAGACCCGGCGCTGCTCCCCGTACCAGGCCCGTGTGCGGTCCTCCAGCGCCTTGTTGTACACGAGGCGAACGCAGCCAAACGTGCGAGACAGCTCCGCTGCCTGCTCGTCCGTGGGGTAAAAGCGGTACTTGAACGCCCGCTTGACCTGCTGCGTCATGCCTCACACCGTATCAGTTTCCGTGTGAGTGGCTGGTGTCGGCCGGTGGTCGCAGACGCCGAATCGCCTGGAGGCGATTCGCCTCTCCCTGCCCCGCTCCGCAGGAGCTCCGTTTCCTCCCCGGCCTAAAGGCCGGGGTATCCACGAAGGACACCTGATGACGTCCACAAAGATCCTGGTGACAGGTGGAGCCGGCTTCATCGGCTCGCACTACGTCCGCACGCTGCTGGGCACCGGTGATGTACAGGTCACGGTCCTGGACGCCCTCACCTACGCGGGCAACCCGGCCAATCTCGACCCGGTCCGCGACCACCCCGGCTTCGCCTTCGTGCACGGCGACATCTGCGACACCGACCTCGTACACAAGCTCGTCGGCGAACACGAGCAGATCGTCCACTTCGCCGCCGAATCGCACGTCGACCGGTCGATCCTGAGCGGTGGCGAGTTCGTCCGTACGAACGTGCTCGGCACCCACACCCTCCTGGACTCCGCCCTCCACAACGCCCCACGGCGCTTCGTCCACGTCTCCACGGACGAGGTGTACGGATCCCTCGAATCCGGATCCTGGAAGGAGGAGGAGCCACTCGCTCCGAACTCCCCGTACTCCGCGTCCAAGGCCTCCAGCGACCTGCTCGCCCTGGCCTACCACCGCACCCACGGACTCGACGTCCGCGTCACCCGCTGCTCGAACAACTACGGGCACCACCAGTTCCCTGAGAAGGTCGTCCCGCTCTTCATCACCAACCTGATCGACGGACGGAAGGTCCCGCTCTACGGGGACGGGCTCAACGTCCGCGACTGGCTGCACATCGACGACCACGTCCAGGGCATCGAACTCGTCCGCACCGGCGGCCGCCCCGGGGAGGTCTACAACATCGGCGGCGGCACGGAGCTCTCCAACCGCGAACTGACCGAGCAGTTGCTCTGCGCGTGCGACGCCGACTGGGGCATGGTCGAGTACGTCGAGGACCGTAAGGGCCACGACCGCCGCTACTCGGTCGACTGCACCAAGATCCGTACAGGGCTCGGGTACCGGCCGCGGAAGGACTTCGCGCAGGGCCTCGCCGAGACGGTGGCGTGGTACCGCGACAACCGCGCCTGGTGGGAGCCCCTCAAGAGCCGCGCCCGCGTGGGGGCCCGGAAGTGAAGTGGCTGGTCACCGGCGCCGGCGGCATGCTCGGCCGCGAGGTCGCCGGCCTGCTGGCCGCCCAGGGCGCGCAGCTGACCGTCCACACCCGCCGGGAGCTGGACATCACCGCCCCCGCGCAGGTACGTCTCGCGATCAAGACCGCCGCACCGGATGTCGTCGTCAACTGCGCGGCCTGGACGGCGGTCGACGACGCCGAGTCCCGGGAGGCCGACGCCCACCGCGTCAACGCGGACGGCCCTCAACTGCTCGCCGAGACGTGCCGTGCGCACGGCGCCCGCCTCCTCCATGTCTCAACGGACTACGTCTTCCCCGGCGATGCGACGACGCCGTACGCGGAGGACGCCCCGACGAGCCCGCGCACCGCCTACGGCCGCACCAAACTGGCGGGTGAAAAGGCCGTGCTGGGCCTGCTTCCCGACCGCTCGGCCGTGGTCCGCACCGCCTGGCTGTACGGCGCCCACGGCCCCAGCTTCGTCCGCACGATGCTCCGCCTGGAGCGTGAGCGCGACACGGTCGACGTCGTGAGCGACCAGGTGGGCCAGCCCACCTGGGCCCGCGACCTCGCCGACCGGCTCATCTCTTTGGGCACACGTCCCGACGCGGCCGGCGTCTTCCACGGCACCAGCTCCGGCCACGCCACCTGGTTCGACCTCGCCCGCGAGGTCTTCCACCTGGCCGGCGCCGACCCGTCACGCGTGCGCCCCACCGACAGCACCACCTACGTCCGCCCGGCCCCGCGGCCGGCTTACAGCGTGCTCGGGCATACGCGGTGGGGCGCGGTGGGCGTGGCGCCGCTGAGGCACTGGCGGGTGGCGCTCGCGACTGCGATGCCCGCTATCAGCTCGTCGGCCTGATCCCCTGCCCGAGTGACGGGCAGAGGACCGGGCGCTCCGGCTCAGCGACTGTCGGGCTAGCTTCGATCGGAGAGCGGGCGGGATCTGGTGGGTGCGATGCAAAGGCGGAGGAAGGAGTCGACGCGGAGCGTCGGCGACTGACGACAGGGCTGGACGTGTGCGTGCCAGACCCCGCCCACCCGAGCAGAGGCAGCCCGACAGCCACTCACCGCCGTACGTAACGCAGTGCCTTCCCGAGCGGGCGCCGGACCGGCGCGGGCAAGCGAACGCGCTGCCGCAGCGTGACCCGCCTCGGAACATCGCTCAGCCGATGGTAGAACTCACCGATGTCAAGGGCGAGTTGGCGGCTCGCTGTCCAGTACGGGATGACCGTACGGGTCGGCGTTCCCACCTGGACCGCCTGTCCCGCCAGCGGCTGGCTCTTCCGGTCCCCGCGGAGCGCCACACTGCGACCGACGCCCAGGACCTGGAAGAACGCGGCGACATCGTGCACGCCCCGATCCAGCGGACCTCCGCCGGCCGCAGTGAGCGGATCGATCCTCATGGTTCCGGACACCACGGGCTTCTTCCTGCCGCGCCCCGCGTCCTCGAGACGGACTGCGAAGTCCGACTCCGGATACCAGCCGATGTGCTGTCCGCGGTGAGAAAGCCGGATCTCCCCGTATGCGGCGTTCAGCGGGTCGCCGATTTCCCACTCCTCCACACCCGTGAGCCCCTCGGTGAGCGCCGGATCCAGCAGCAGCCGCCCCTGGCGTTCCACAAGAGTCAGCGGCTTGCCGTCGGCATGGACCAGACGCAGCCGCACTGGCGCGGTAAGGGCCCCTGCATGCCAGCGAGGCCTGCCCAGTTCGGCACGCGACGTCAACTGCCTGGTGCGGCCGGCCAGGGTGCAGAGGGCGTCGAGACGTCCCCGCTCCAGCAAGTGCCCCCTGAGCCGGGCCACCGCGGGAAGGCCGTCAAGGACCGACGGGGGGAACTCCTCGAGCACGAGCCGCCTCACCGCTTCGTAGCGCTCCTCGATCTGCCGGTGGCCACTGAGCACATAGGGCTCGCACACCTGACGGAGGATCTCCACCCGGTAGGTACGGCGTAGCAGCTTGTCCTGCAACGGGCCGGGACGGGTGTGCGCCTTGACGGTCTGAACGACCTTCCGGAGATAGCCGAAGTACTCGTCGACGACGAGCCCTCTGCTGCTCGTGTTCTTGCCGTCCTCCCGGCGCATCCAGTAATAGCAGGGATAGTCCCCCAGGACCGAGACACACTGCGCCAGGGGGTAGGCGTGGGCCATGAAGAGCTGGTCCTCGAGCCTGCACCGCCCCTCAGGAAATCTGATGCCGTTCTCCAGCAGGAAGGCACGCCGGAACATCTTGTGAGGACTCAGGCTCTCGAACAGCTTGTGGTCCTGAACCGTGCACTTCTCGATCGTCCGGGCGAACACGTCGCTGGGACCCGCCATGGTGCCGGCCACCTTGCCCATGACGATGTCGGACGCGTTGCGCCGGCCGAGAGCGTAGAGCCGCTCCAGCGCCTCCAGGCCCAACTCGTCGTCCTGGTCGACGAACTGTACGTACTCGCCATGGCTGAGCTGCACACCGACGTTTCTCGGTTTGCCCGGCCATCCGGAGTTCTCCTGGTGGTGTACCCGCACGTGAGGATGGAGGGCTGCGAGCCGGTCAAGGCGTTCCGCCGAGTCGTCGGTGGAGCCGTCGTTGACGTAGATGACCTCGTAGCGATCCGGGCCGATGCTCTGCCGGAGCAACGTGTCCGCACACTTCTCAATGTATGGACCGGCGTTGTAGACGGGCACTACGACGCTGACGTGGAGCATGGAACACCTCTTGCTGGATGATGTGGTGAAGACGCCGACGTGGAGTTCAGCGGGCAGTGCGCCGCTGGGCTTTGCGAAGCGCGCGCCGGAGCAGACCGGGCCGCGATCGCCGCGGAGGCGGTACGGGCTGCTGGGCGGCGCCTTCGTGGGGACGACGCAGGGTCAGCGCACCGCCGGGTGTGACGGCCAGAACGAGCGGGAGTCGTGTGCGGCGCTCCGGCTCGTCACGCAGGCTCAGCTCCAGGCGCCAGGTGCCGTCGGTCACTTCGTCGCGGGACAGTTCGGCACTCAGTACTCCCCCGTCGTTCCCTTCGGCGGCGGTCAGCACCGCGGGGGCGCTCCATCTGCGCTGCGCGCCGGAGGTTTCGGACAAGTGGAGAAAGGCCTCGACGTCGGCGGGTACCTGCACCGGCAGCCGTGCCACCAGCCCGTCGTCGCCCACCCGCAGCTCCTGCTCGCTGAGATCCGCCAGGTCGTACACGAATCGTGAGGTCGCCTGGCCGACGTCCAGGGAGAGATTGCCGTGGGGTTCGGTCCAATAGGGCAGCACGAGGCGCGCGGGCTCGCCCAGGAAGGCGGCGCGACGGCCGTTGCTCGCGGCCTCGCCGCGTACGCCGCCCAGGCGCATCTCCTTGGTCCAGCCGCAGAGGTGGATGCGGACGAAGACGTCCCAGATGCCGCCCGCCAACGGTGCGCCTCCCGCTGCGGCCTCCGGGTCGATTGTCGATGTCGCACTCAGCACCAGGCGGAACCGGTCCGGCTCGGGGCCGTCCAGGCGCTGTCGTGTGAACTCGACGGGCTGGTAGAACTCCGCGGCCGTGGAGCGTTCCCGTACCACCAGGTCCATCCTGGCCCTGCCGGTCCGGGCCTTCGTGTCGGCGTCCTGATCCGCCACCACCTCCCAGCCGTCCTTTCCGAGCGGCAGGTCGAGCAGTTCTTCCCCGCCCTTGCGGAGACAGGTCATCGGCTGCTCGCCGACGCGCATCTCCCCGGTGAAGCCGAGGCGCAGCCTGCCGCCGTCCCACTCCATGCCGGTCAGCTCGGCGTGCGGCCTGATGTCCTTCTCCCACCGCGCGAGCGCCTCGATGTCCGGGTACCGGTCTGCCTTGATCAGCGCGCCGACGACCTGCTGGGTGGGCAGCATCCCCGTCATGACGCCCGGCCCGAAACGCTCCACGGCCACCTTGTGGATCTCGCGGAACATCTCGTGCCGGTACTCCTCCGGCCAGCCGAGCAACCGCCCGCCGCGCATCCGCTCGATCATCTCGTTGCGGAACCAGCGGCGGTACAGCCTGTCCCGCAGCGGTCCCGGCTCGGTGTACTTCTCGACGACGTCGAGGGCTTCCCGCAGATTGCCGAAGTAGCCCACAGGATCGAGGCGGCCGAACCCCGCGTTGGAGGCGTCGTCGCGCTTGACGTGGTAGTAGCAGAGATAGTCACTGAGGACGGCGACGCTGCCGGCGGTGAGATAGGCCTCCGTGACGAAGACGTGGTCCTCGAGTCGCCGCCGCCCCTCGGGAAAGCGCAGACCGCGCTCGTCCAGGAAGGACCGGCGGAACATCTTGTGCGGGGTGAGGCTGTCGATCAGCGGGGCGTTCATCACGTCGGCCCGCGGCCGGTTCACACGGAAGAGCTCCAGCGGTACGGGGCGGCCTTTGCCGGCCATCTTCCCGATGACGATGTCCGCTTCGTGTTCCACGCCGTAGGCGTACATCCGCGCGAGCGCCTCGTCTCCCAGCCAGTCGTCGTTGTCGACGAACATGACGAACTCTCCGCGTGCCGCCGCGATCCCGACGTTGCGCGGCTTGCCGGACCATCCGGAGTTCTCCTGGTGGATGACGTGCATGTGCGGGTGCCGGGCCGCGAGTTCGTCGAGACGGTCCGGGGTCCCGTCCGTGGAGCCGTCGTCCACGAAAACCGCTTCGTACTCGTCGTCCGGGAGGCTCTGCCTCAGCAGCGAGGTGATGCAGTCCTCGATGTACCGGCCGGGGTTGTAGACCGGGACTACGACGCTGACTTTGATCGTCATGGTGCCGCCCTCACTCCCCGACCAGGGCGGGGATCTCGCCCGCGTACATCGCCAGGCAGTCCTCGTAGCGCGGCAGCAGACCGTCGCGCTCGGCCTGGGCGAGGGTGGGCGCCCCGGCGTCCTTGTCCGAGAGGAGGGGTTCGATATCCGAAGGCCAGTCGATGCCGATCCGGTCGTCGAGAGGATGGATGCCGTGCTCGCGGGCCGGCGCGTACGGCGTCGAGCAGAGGTAGATCACCGTTGCCTCGTCGGTCAGTGCCAGGAAGGCGTGGCCGAGTCCCTCGGCGATGAACACGGCGCGGTGATCCACGTCGTCGAGGCGTACGGCCTCCCACTGTCCGTAGGTGGGAGAGCCGATGCGGATGTCGACGATCACGTCGAGCACCGCGCCGCGTACGCACTTGACGTACTTGGCCTGGCTCGGTGGGACGTCGGCGTAGTGGATGCCACGCAGCACACCCCTGCGCGATACCGAGCAGTTGGCCTGGGCCAGCCCCAGGGGGCGCCCCGCTTCCGCCCGGAAGGGGGTTTCTTTGAACCACTCGTGGAAGGCGCCTCGCTCGTCCGGGAACACCCGGGGTGCGCACGCCCACGCACCCTCGATTTTCAGTGGACGCATCAGCCCGGCCTCTCATTTCGGCATATCTACTCGTTCCTACAACTGGCGCACCCTGCGACAGGTTGCGGGCCACAACGGCGGGAAGGGCCGGACGCGGGCTCAGTCCTCGCTGTAGCGCGCCTTCAGTACGCGCTTCTTGTTCGTCCCTTCGGCGTTCTGACCCTTCTCGACGATCACGAGATTGTGGTAGAAGTGCACGCCGACGACGTGGAGATCCGTATAGGTCGGCTCGTAGTCCACGTCCACGAACTCCTCGTAGTTGAGGCCATCAGCCAGTCGCTTCAGCATGGACATGCTGGTGTTCGGGTCTTCTCGGTCCTCGCTGCCCTGCCACTCCGGCCAGTACGACGTCTGTGTGTCCTCGACGGCGTAGATGCCACCGTCACTAAGGAGGGGGAAGAGCGTCTCGAACGTCGTGAGAATGTGCGGGCTGCGGTGGCTGCCGTCATCGATGATCACATCGAGCGTACCGATCTTGTTGGCGATCGCGATCAGCGAATCAGGGTCGGACTGGTCCCCGACGAACGTCGTGATCCGATCCTCGTCGACGAAGGACTTGTCCTGGATGTCCACCCCGAAGATCTGCGCATGGGGGAAGAACTGCTTCCACATGCGCAGCGACGCTCCGCCCTGGCCGGCCCGGCTGTAGCCGCCGATACCGATCTCGAGAAGGTTCATCGCATCGTTCTTCAGGTGCTGCAAATGCCGCTGATAGTGCTGCGTGTATCGATGGGTTCCCCACTTGTCGGTCCTGAAGTGCACCGCGAGCTTGGACAGGTCGTCGGAGATCGCGGCGAGACCGGTTGGCGCACTGGGCGGCGCGGCAGTCGGGGCACCGGACATCTTCCGCCCCAAGCGGCGCAGCGCCCGCCAGTTCTTCTCGCCGATGACCGGCTTAACGGCCTTCGTCACGGCCGACTGCATCGACATCGTGCAGTTCTCCTTCCACGCAGAGCACTCGACTGGGCGAGCCGACCCTGAGAGCGGATACGCCGGTACGCATATCGCATTTAGGGCAAACCGACTCGTTTCTATAACGGGGAAAGGCCGCGAGAGGTTGCGGCCGCAGGCCGCCCAGAACGACTCGACCGCCCACCGGCCGGGGAAACCGCGGGAAGCCGGTCACCCGTTCACACCCGCCGCCCGCCCCCATCGGATTCTTTTTCCATGGGCGCCGTTGACCTGCTGGAATTCCCTCGGGTGCGGCGTCCGGCACCGTTGCCCGGCACCCGTGCACATCATTTCTGACGTGCCTTCAGGAGGCGTTTGGCGCCGGCTGCCACTTTCCTCGACAGGGCAGGGCGCGACCGACGCAGCGGCACATGGGGTGCACACGGGTCGTGCCCCCTGGAGGAGCGAGCACGATGCGCACAGCCCGACTGCTGACCGGTACCGCGCTCGCCATCGCCGTCGCGGGCCTCGCTGCCGTGCCCGCGTACGGCGCCGACGTGGGAGCGGGAGGTCTGGAGGTCTACCCGTCCACGGTCGCGCCCGGCGCCGAGGTCACGGTGAACACGGCGGCGTGCGGCGCGGACGTGGGGATGACGGGGGACGCGGGCGCGGTGGGCGCGGGTGCCTTCATGCTGGAGCCCAGCGTGCACGAGCAGAACGCGGTCGGCCTGTTCCGGGTACCGCCGTCCGCGCGGCCGGGCACGTACGAGATCGTCGCTCGCTGCTCCGGCGGCAGGCGGCTGACGGACGACCTGACGGTCACGTCGGCCTCCGTCCAGGAGCACAACGGGGGATCCGCCCAGGAACGGACGACCCACCCGAGAGGAAGCGTGAAGACAGGTGTCGGCGGCGCGCTCGGTACCGATCCCGTACAGACCACGGCGGGAGTGGCAGCGCTGGCCGTCGCCGCCGCGGGCGGTACCTGGCTCCTGCATCGCCGGGCGAGAGTCGACGGGATCTGACGGATACGGCCACCGTCCACCGGTACCGCAGTCCACCGGTACCGCGGTCCCCTCTCCCTCCGGTCCGACGCCCCTCGGGGCCCGGAGGGGGCAGCGGGACCTGCCCCAGCCCTTGACGTCTCCTGGCCCTTGACCCCTGAAGTCTCCTGAAAAAGAGGGGGTGCATTGTGCGCGGATCCAGCCGATCCCACAGACACAGCGGCAACACCGCCATAGCCGCCGTCACCGTCGTCGCCCTCTGCTCGGGCGCGTGGCTGGTGCGCAGCGGTGCCGAGACGCAGGCCCCGCCCCAGCCGTCGGCCGCGCAGGCCGCCCGCTCCGGCACGCATGCGGACCAGCTCTCGGCACCCGCGCTTCCCCCCTCCCCGCCCGACCGCATCCGTATCCCCGCGATCCGCGTGAACGCTCCCCTGACGGGCCTCGGCCTCACCCCCCAGGGCAGCCTCGAGGTTCCGCCGGCCCAGAGGAAGAACCTCGCCGGCTGGTACGAGGACGGCACGACACCCGGCGAGAGGGGCACCGCGATCGTCGCCGGCCATGTCGACAACGCGGAGGGCCCCGCCGTCTTCTACCGCCTCGGCGCCCTGAAGAAGGGCAGCACGGTCGAGGTCGAGCGCCGGGACGGCACGGTCGCCCTCTTCGCGGTCGACGCGGTCGAGGTGTACGACGCCCGCGCCTTCCCGGACAAGAAGGTGTACGGAGCCGCCCGCCGGCCTGAGCTGCGGGTGATCACCTGCGGGGGCGGTTACGCCAAGGACACGGGCTATCGGGGCAATGTGGTCGTGTTCGCGCACCTGACCGGAAGCCGCTGACCGCCACACCCATGCAGGGCTCTCGCTCCGCGATCGGCTGCTCGGGGCCAGCGATATGTCGGGCGTGATCGCGACCCTGTGGACGGGATGTGTGCACCGCACGGAAATGAGGTTCTCCGAGCGGAGAAGCCCTCGGGGCTTGTGCGGGCCGCCCCGGGAGCGGTCGTGCCGGCACGGATCCCGGTCGTTCGGTCGGCCTCACCAGGGCGGACAGACCCCGCCGGGAACCCTCACACCCCCGCCCCCGCCCCGCTGAGGGCAGCGTTCCCCGTGGGAAACAGTTGCGATGCGGTCAGGTAACACCGGCACCGCACGCTGCCGTCATGACCTCGAATACGCGTGTGGTGGTGATCGGCGCCGGCCTCGCGGGCGTACGGCTCGCCCGGCGACTCGCAGAGCTCGGCCTGCCCGCCGTGCTCATCGGTGAGGAGGAGCACACCCCGTACAACCGGGTTCTGCTCGCTGAGGTCCTCGCCGGGCGTTACGCCCCCGAGGTGATCTCCCTGCCCGCGCCCGCGGAGCTGACCCGCGCCCGGGTCACCGGCATCGACCGCCCGCGGCGGCAGGTGCACTGCGCGGACGGCTCGGTGATCGCATACGACACGCTGGTCCTGGCGACCGGGTCGAATCCGGTCCTTCCGCCCCTGCGCGGTCTGTTCACCCAGGAGGGGCACGAACTCCCCGAAGGCGTCCACGCGTTCCGCACGATGGACGACTGCCTGGGCCTGTCCAAGGCGGTACGCCCTGATTCCCGTGCCGTCGTCATCGGCGGCGGACTCCTCGGCGTCTCGGCCGCCCGCGCGCTCGCCACGCGCGGCGCCCAGGTGGTGCTGGCCCAGCAGGCCGAGCGGCTCATGGAGCGCCAGCTCGATCCGTCCGCCTCCCGCCTGGTGCTCCGGCACCTCGAGGACCTGGGCGTCGAGGTGCACACCGAGTGCCGGGTGCGCGACGTGCGCTGCGTCGGCGGCGCGGTCCGCTCGGTCGAGATGGCCGACGGGTACGCCCTCGACGCCGACCTGGTCGTGCTGGCCTGCGGCGTGCACCCGCGCGTGGGTCTTGCCCGGGCCGCGCATCTCGCCGTGCGCAGGGGCGTCGTCGTCGACGACCAGCTGTGTACGTCCGACCCGCACATCCGGGCGATCGGCGACTGCGCCCAGCACGCGGGCAACCTCTACGGTCTCGCGGCGCCCGCCCTCGAACAGGCAGAGGTCCTGGCCGGGTTGCTCACCCGAAACGACAGCGCCCGCTACACCGGCACCCGTGCCCTCACCCGGCTGACCCTGGCCTCCGGCAACCCGCTCGACCTCGCCGCTTTCGGCGAGCACACCCCGCGCCCCGGCGACGACGTCATCCAGCTCGCGGACGCGACCCGCGGTACCTACCGCAAGGTCGTCGTCCGAGACGACCGCCTGGTCGGCGGAGTCCTCGTCGGCGAGCTCGGCACCGTCGGCGCGCTCGCCCGCGCCTGGGAGGGAGCAGAGCCGCTCCCCACGGACGGCGCACCACTGCTCCACCTGCTTACCAACGATGGAGGCTCCTGATGACCGCCACCCTGGGGGTCACCCCCACGATCGTGCTCGTCGGCCATGGCATGGTCGGCCAGCGCTTCCTCGAAGCGCTCGCCGAGCGCGGCCTGACCGCGACGCACCGTGTGGTCGTGCTGTGCGAGGAGCCCCGCCCCGCGTACGACCGCGTCCAGCTGACCTCGTACTTCTCGGGCCGTACGCCTGAGGACCTGTCCATGACGGACATGGAGTTCATCAAGGACCACGGGATCGAGCTGCACGTCGGTGACCCGGCCGAGGCCATCGACCGGGAGGCACGGACGGTGACGGCCCGGTCCGGGCTGACCGTCGAGTACGACACGCTTGTGCTCGCGACCGGCTCGTACCCCTTCGTGCCGCCGGTGCCGGGCAAGGACGCCGAGGGCTGCTTCGTCTACCGCACGATCGAGGATCTCCTCGCCATCGAGGAGTACGCGAAGGCGAAGGCCACCATCGGCGCGGTCGTCGGCGGCGGGCTGCTCGGCCTGGAGGCGGCGGGCGCGCTCAAGGGGCTCGGACTGACCACGCACATCGTGGAGTTCGCGCCGCGCCTGATGCCGGTGCAGGTGGACGAAGGCGGTGGCGCGGCCCTCCTGCGCACCATCTCGGACATGGGCCTGACCGTGCACACCGGCACGGGCACGCAGGAGATCGTCACCGGCGACGACGGCGCGGTGACCGGCATGAAGCTCTCCGACGGTTCGGAACTCACCACGGATCTCGTGGTGTTCTCGGCCGGGGTGCGCCCCCGTGACGCGCTCGCCCGCGACTGCGGACTCACCGTGGGCGAGCGCGGCGGGATCAGCGTCGACGAGCAGTGCCGCACCTGCGACCCGCACGTGTTCGCGATCGGCGAGTGCGCGCTGGCGTCGGACGGCCGCGTGTACGGCCTGGTCGCGCCGGGCTACGAGATGGCCGAGACGACGGCCGCCACGATCGCCGCCGACGAGGAGTCCGCCTTCACCGGCGCCGACCTGTCGACCAAGCTGAAGCTGCTCGGCGTCGACGTCGCCTCCTTCGGTGACGCGCACGGCACCACCGAGAACTGCCTCGACGTCGTCTACGCGGACTCCCGCTCCGGCACGTACAAGAAGCTGGTCATCGGCCAAGGCGGCGAGCTGCTCGGCGGCATCCTGGTCGGCGACGCCGAGGCGTACGGAACGCTGCGCGCGCTCACCGGATCGGTACCGCCGATCGCCCCGGAGCAGCTCGTTTTGCCGGCCGGCGCGGGCGCCCCGGCCCAGCTCGGCCCGTCCGCGCTGCCGGACGAGGCGATCATCTGCTCCTGCCACAACGTCACCAAGGGCGCCATCCGCGGCGCCGTCACCGAGCACCAGTGCACGACGGTGCCCGAGGTCAAGAAGTGCACCAAGGCCGGTACCGGCTGCGGCAGCTGCGTCAAGGTCCTCGGCCAGCTCGTCAACGACGAGCTGGAGGCGAGCGGCGTCGAGGTCGACCACGGCCTGTGCGGCTGCTTCTCGCAGACCCGCCAGGAGCTGTACGAGATCGTCCTCGCCCTGCGCATCAACACCTACCAGCAGCTGCTGGACCGCTACGGCCGCGAGGACGCGCGCGGCGGCGACGGCTGCGAGATCTGCAAGCCGGCGGTCGGCTCGGTCATCGCCTCGCTCGCGCCCACGATCGGGGCGGACGGCTATGTCCTGGACGGCGAGCAGGCCGCGCTCCAGGACACCAACGACCACTTCCTCGCCAACCTCCAGAAGAACGGCTCGTACTCGATCGTGCCGCGCATCCCCGGCGGCGAGATCACCCCCGAGAAGCTGATCGTGATCGGAGAGGTGGCCCGCGACTTCGGCCTCTACACGAAGATCACCGGTGGTCAGCGCATCGACATGTTCGGCGCGCGGGTCGAGCAGCTCCCGCTGATCTGGGCACGGCTGGTCGACGCGGGCTTCGAATCCGGGCACGCCTACGGAAAGTCCCTGCGCACGGTCAAGTCCTGCGTCGGGCAGACCTGGTGCCGCTACGGCGTCCAGGACTCGGTGCGCATGGCCATCGACCTGGAGCTGCGCTACCGGGGTCTGCGTTCCCCTCACAAGCTGAAGTCGGCGGTCTCCGGGTGCGCCCGCGAGTGTGCCGAGGCGCAGTCGAAGGACTTCGGCATCATCGCCACCTCCAACGGCTGGAACCTCTACGTCGGCGGCAACGGCGGCGCCACCCCACGCCACGCGGACCTGCTCGCGCAGGACCTGTCGGACGCCGAACTGATCCGCCTGATCGACCGTTTCCTGATGTTCTACATCCGCACGGCCGACCGCCTGGAGCGCACCTCGACCTGGCTGGAGCGGATCGAGGGCGGCCTGGACCACGTACGCGATGTCGTCGTGCACGACTCGCTGGGGATCTGCGAGGAGCTGGAGTCACTGATGGCCGCGCACGTCGCGGCCTACCGCGACGAGTGGGCCGAGACCATCAACGACCCGGAGAAGCTGTCCCGCTTCGTCTCCTTCGTGAACGCGCCGGACACCCCCGACCCCGTCGTCGGCTTCGTCCCCGAGCGCGAACAGATCAAGCCCGACCTGCCGCTGCTGACCATCGGCACCCGACCCCAGGCTCTCGGCTCCACTCGAGCAGGGAAGACCCCATTCCTGGAAGGAAGCGCCCAGCGATGACCCCCGCACCCGAGACCACGGCACTGAAGACGGCCCTGAAGGTCCAACTCCAACTGGAGGACGACTGGTTCACGGTCTGCGACCAGACCGCACTGCTCCCGGGCCGCGGAGTGGCGGCCCTGCTCCCGGACGGCCGCCAGGTCGCCCTCTTCCAGGACCGCAGGGGCCGCCTGTACGCCATCGACAACCGCGACCCGTTCAGCGGCGCGGCCGTGCTGTCCCGCGGCCTGACCGGCTCCCACCAGAGCCGCCCGTTCGTCGCCTCCCCTCTGCTCAAGCAGCGCTTCGACCTGGAGTCGGGGCGGTGCCTGGACGACGAGACGGTGACGGTGGCGACGTACGAGGTCCGCACTCACTGACGGAGTGCGCGCCACGACCGCCGTGATGGGCAGCGCGCCGATCATCGGCGGCGGCCTGCGCGTGTCCGCGGCAGGTAGGACGAGACGGATCACGGGCACTGTCGTGCCGCGCCCGGCACCTCACCACGAGGGCCGGGCGCTGCTGTGGTCAGCGGAGATCCAGGACCATGGCGCACAGCAGCGGCGCGCCCTCGAACGGCACCGCCTCACCCACCGTCCGGTAGCCCCACCCCTCGTACAAGGCGCGCACCCTGCCGTGCTCCTTGTGGACCAGGAGCGTTGCCCGCTCCTCGGGCCGGCTGCGCAGCAGCTCGTCGTGAATCGTCCTCGCCGCACCCGTGCCGCGCCACCGGTTGCGTACCATCAGCTCTGACAGGGCAAAGGTCCGTGTGCCGGTCTCCGCGGTGAACTCCTCCGGCAACGGTGGGGCGACCTTCGCCCACCACGTCGTCGCGGGGCTGAGCGGCGCCCCGTAGGCGTAGCCGACCGGTATGCCCTGGTCGTAGCCGACCACGCAGGCGAAGCGGTCACGGCCAGACCAGTGGTCGACGAACCTCGCGAACGCGTCCCGCCCCGCCAACGGGTCGTCGCTGCCCTCGTACACCTCGTCGTGGACGTCGAGGAGAAGCACTCGGATCGCGGACGCGTCGGCGTTCCCGTAATGCTGGAGATCAAGTTCCGGCTGTGATGTCACGGGCGTCCCTCCGTGGTTTGGGTAGCAGCGGTGACCCGCGCGAGACGGGCCGTGATGCGGCTGCTCGCGACGCCGGACACGGAAACGTCCGCCACGGTGGCGGCAGCCCGCTCGACGGCGCCTTGGGCGAGTTGGAGTTCAGCGAGCAGCACCCTGTAGTAGGCCTGGTTCCGGGCGAACTGCCCATCGAGGAGATCCAGCGCCCGCGCGGCCTGATCCTCAGCCCGCCCGTACAGGCCGGCACTCTGGTGCGCGATCGCGTTGAGCCCGGACAACTCCGCTGGGGTGAGGAACGCCAGCCACGAAGGGGCGCCCACCAGCTCGGCTCGGTCGTACGTGCGCTCTGCCGCTGCCAGCTGACGGCCCATGCCCGCCGGCTCCGCAATCTGCGCGAGGCAGTCGGCGAGCCGGGCGTGCAGGAGCGCGGAGATCAGCGGTTGGGTTCGCAGGTGCCGCTCCGACAGGGCAGCACGGTTGATGCGCGCGGCCTCACCGGGCCGGCCTGCGTGCTCGGCTTGCGCGGCAAGGTCGGACCAAGCCCGGGTCACCGCTACCGGGTTACGGGCCAGCAGAGCGGCTTGCAGTGCCTGGTTGCGGAACTGTGCCGCCATGGCGTAGTCGCCGCAGTCGTGGGCGGACCAGCCCGCACAGGCGGCGACATCGGCGACGGCATGGTGCAGGGCCCGTTCGATCCGCTCGCCGTAGGTGCAGTGGTCCAACGCGCATCGGAGGCGGGTGAGGTAGTCGGAGGCGACGTCGACCAGGGCTCCCCCGCCGAGCCCGTTGAAGTGGGCGTCGAGACGGGTGATGGTGCCTTTAATGCGATCGACGTCCGTCATGCCGAGACGGCCGCGATGTGGCGTCTGGTCGGTGCCGAGTGTGGCGATGAGGGCCCCGGCGATGAAGGTGCGGCGCTGCAGGGGATGATGCTCCTTCGCTGGCGCTGGCCGCGCCGGCGGGGCATCGGGCCCCGAGGACTTGCGTGGCACGAAGCCCATGGCCGCCGGGCTGCGGCCGAAGATCTCTTGGAGAGGCAGAAGGTAGCGGGGCCACGGCCATTTCACCTCGCCGGAGATCCAGCGGCGGACGTGCCGGTCGGTGCAGTTGGCTTGTTCGCCGAACTCGTCCTCGGCGATCCGGTTGACCTCGTCGGCAAGTTCCTCGTGGGTGTAGCCGAATTCTTTGAGCAGGCCCTCCAGTTGCGTGTTCCGCTGCCTTGCCACCGCTGCCCCCTTGTGCGCTTATCCCTCGACGGTAGCCATACCGCCGGTCCTCGATGGGGAAAACTGTCCGGTCGGCCGTCAGTAACTGCCCCGGTTCCGTCCTGATCAGCATCAGGACACTTCCGGGAGTCTCGGACCATGAGCAGAAGCAGCGCACGCAGTCCTGTTGAAACACAGCCCGGGGCACTCGTGCACACCCGCGTCGACCAGGAGTCGGCGGCCTCCCACTGGCTACTGTCCGCGCACCCCGAGCCCAGCAAGGCCCGACAGGAATGGTTCTCGGAGGGCGGTCTCGTACTACTGCCCCTGGGAACCCTGTTCTCCGCCGTCCGGATCCCGGGGCACCTGGTGCACGCTGCGGCGGGCGGCGAGGATCCTACGGTGGTGGACGCGTTCCTCGCCGAGGCTCTCTTCGGCGGTCCGGTCATCTGTGACCCGCGCGGGTGCCGCTACTATGCGCTGGTGCCTGCCAGCACGGCCGTGAGGTGGCGTGACCCGCGAGCGGAGTGCTTGGGGCGCGGAACCTATCTGGGGGTGCCCCGGCTGGACGCAGTAGACCCGAACGCCCACGCCTGGTCGTCTTACTGGTCGGTGCCGATGCCGTCAGCTGCTGAGCTGTGCGGGCCGGCCGCCGTGGCGCAACTGGTGGCGGTCGGCAGCCACCTGACCGCCGAAGAGGAGACAGTGTGAGCGGCGCCGGGCGGCAGTGGCATGACGGGAGCAGCGGCTCGGGCCACACGCGGCGGATAGCCAGTGGCGCCACATATGCCGTCAAGCGGAAGGCGTACCGGGCCTTCTCCGAGACTCCACGGACTGCGACGACTGCCGGCATGGCGAGACGCGGTGTGAGGAAGCCGCGAAGCTGTTGAGGGCGTGGCGCAAGCTGCCTTCATAGACCCCCCGCCCGTCCCCGCACCCCGTGATCCCCCGGGGCGACGGGCGGGACCTCGCCCCGCCGGCATGTCCTCGGCATGGGCAACAGAACGGCCCCGGACGGTACCTGTTCCCGTCCGGGGCTGTTCGCGTAGCAGCGCCCCCATGCCAGCAGCACGGCGGGGGCAAATCCAAGCTATCGGCAGGGTCTGACAACGGCGGCCCGCGGTTTCGCTCCACCAGGAACCGCAGACCCCCGGCAAACGGCGATTCCGCAGGGCCAGGCGGCCACCCCGAAACCCGAAACTTCGCACGCAAAACCCGACATCAGGGGCGAAACCGGCTTTCGGGGAAGGTGAAACCACAACCCCTTCCCGAAACCGGTGTGCGGGCTTCGCTCGCCGCCCGCGTGGGGCGGCCAGCGATGAGGGTGTATCAGATGCAACCTCGCCCGTGCCCGCGTGGGGCGGACGGCTACGCCCCCTTGAACTGCCTTACCTTGCAGGTCATCGACCGTAACCACCCCCATGACCGGGGTAAAGAGGGCTAACTACCCAGCGAGCCCCCGCCGATGTTGTCGGCAGGGGCTTTAGGCCAAGGTCGTGACTCTGTTGGTGATCTTGTGGGGTCATGCGGCGGTGGTGCAGAGGGCGTGGAAGCGTGTTGATCGGCGGTGGGTGGTCGCCGGTTCGGCAATCCAGTCCGCGAGTGGACACGGGCATTGCCCACGGTCGTCTGGGCGAGGCAGCGACGGCTGAACCCTTGATCGCGGACGCGTTGCGTCGGGAGGCCCACACCAATCAGCGCGGCCGGGCGTTTCACGCCTTCTGGCTGGCCCGTACGCAACTGGACCAAGGGAAGCTCGACCAGGCGTGCCGCACTGCCACACAGGCTCTGGAGTCCGCGTCGGCGGTGGTTTCGGAGCGGGTGTCAGGCCATCTCAGGGAGTTCTACGATCAGTTGGCCCCGCATAGGCAGGAGCCCGTAGCCCTGGCTTTCGAGGCACGGCTACGGGCGGTGCTCCCACCGGTCAGCGGATCGCTTCATCCATGAGCAGGTAGAGGAGACCAACCAGGGTTCCGCTGCTGACGATCTCGCGGCGGTCGATCATCCCGCGCGCCTCGCTGAGGGGAACCCACTCGATACGGTCCGACTCGTTCTTCTCGGTGGGCGGTCCCGCGTGGGTCGCGCCGTCCGCGCGGAAGACGTGGTGCTGAGAGTCGGTGATGCCGTTGGCCGGCTCGGCGTAGATCAGAGGCTTAATGGGGCCAGGCCGCCAGCCCGTCTCCTCCAGCACTTCGCGTGCCGCCGCCTCCTCGGGTGACTCGCCCTCTTCGACCAGGCCCATGGGCAACTCCCAAGCCCACGAGTCCGTGATGAAGCGATGCCGCCACATCATCAGCACCTCTTGCCGATCATTGACCACGGCGGCCACGGCCAGGTGCCGGAGGCGTACGACGTGGTACTCCCACCTGCGTCCGTCAGGCTGCTGGACGTCGACCAGACACAGGTTCACCCACTTGTTCGTGTAGATCTGCCGCTCACCGTGGGTCTTCCACTCCATGCCTTCGGCCCCTCTCGATCGGTCTCCAGGATCTCAGACCCCTCCGGCAGAGGGCCCGTTTCGGCGCTTTTCGCGTCACATTGACGAGATGCCCTGCGAGTGACCCGCTGCTGTTGGAGCGGCCAAACGTCTGAGGAGAAAGCCGGGGAGAAGCGTCAGTACAGGTTGGTCGAAGCCTCAGCTTGGGAAGGTCCGGGGGCGAACAGGCCCCTGGCTACGCGTGTTTTCACGCGTGAAGACACACTGACCGGACAGCGGAGCTCCCGACTTCGAACGACTTGTCTTGGCAGACCAGCCGTTCTACCGGGGCTCCGCTTCCTACGTCTTGCACTCGACCAGACCGAGACCCCTTGCCACCAGCCCCGAAGCCGTAACTTCACAGCCTTGGGCTTTAGGCGGTGCTCTTCGGGGCGGTGGGTAGAGGGAGCCCCTTCTACCCGAGCAGGATCTCGGCGGGCACGGCCGCCTCCATGTCGCGGCGCTGATACCCGCCGCGTTGCTGCCGCTGATCTTCACCTGCCTGCTGGTGCGCTTCACCCGGCCTGCTCGAGCTCGAGCGACAGGCGCTCCCCGTCGGGGCGACGGTGGTCGCCGCCCTCGACTCGGGTCAGCGGCGGGCGCCGCCCCTCCCTCGACTCAGCGGTGGTCGCTGCCCTGCGACGTGGCGGCCGCGCGGCCGGCCTCCAGGCGGGCCACCGGGATCCGGAACGGGGAGCAGGAGACGTAGTCGAGCCCCACCTCGTGGAAGAAGTGGACCGACTCCGGGTCGCCGCCGTGCTCGCCGCAGACGCCGAGTTTCAGGTCGGGCCGGGTCGCGCGACCCGCCTTCACCGCCGACTTCACCAGGGAGCCCACGCCGTCCTTGTCGATCGTCTCGAAGGGGGAGACGCCGAAGATGCCCTTCTCCAGGTACGCGGTGAAGAACGAGGCCTCGACGTCGTCGCGCGAGAAGCCCCAGACCGTCTGTGTGAGGTCGTTCGTGCCGAAGGAGAAGAACTCGGCGGCCTCGGCGATCTGACCAGCCGTCAGCGCGGCGCGCGGCAGCTCGATCATCGTGCCGAGCGCCAGCTTCAGCAGGACGCCCGTGGCTTGCTGCACCTCGGCGATGACCTGCTCGGCCTCGTCGCGCACGATCTCCAGCTCCTGAACGGTGCCCACGAGCGGGATCATGATCTCGGCGCGCGGGTCACCCTTCGCCTCGATCCGCTGCGCCGCCGCCTCGGCGATCGCCCGAACCTGCATGGTGAACAGACCGGGGATGACCAGTCCGAGGCGCACGCCCCTGAGCCCCAGCATCGGGTTCTGCTCGTGCAGCCGGTGCACGGCCTGGAGCAGGCGCAGGTCGTTCTCGTTGGCGTCCTTGCGGGACTCCGCCAGCGCCACCCGTACCGACAACTCCGTGATGTCCGGCAGGAATTCGTGCAGCGGCGGGTCCAGGAGGCGGACCGTCACCGGCAGCCCGTCCATCGCCTCGAACAGCTCGATGAAGTCCTGCTTCTGCAGCGGGAGAAGCTGCTTCAGGGACTCCTCGCGCTCGTCGTCGGTGTCAGCCAGGATCAGGCGTTCCACGAGCTCACGCCGGTCGCCGAGAAACATGTGCTCGGTACGGCACAGGCCGATGCCCTGAGCTCCGAAGCGACGGGCACGCAGCGCGTCCTCGGCGTTGTCGGCGTTGGCGCGCACCCGCAGCCGGCGCACCCGGTCCGCGTACGCCATGATCCGGTGCACGGCGGCGACCAGCTCGTCGGCGTCGTCTGCGCCCGCGTGCATCCGGCCCTCGAAGTACTCGACGACCGGGGACGGGACGACGGGAACCTCGCCGAGGTAGACCTTGCCGCTCGAGCCGTCGATCGATACGACGTCGCCCTCTTCGACGACGGTGCCATTCACCGTCAACCGGCGCCGCTTGGTGTCGACTTCGAGGTCCTCGGCACCGCACACGCACGTCTTGCCCATGCCGCGCGCGACCACGGCGGCGTGGGACGTCTTGCCGCCGCGCGAGGTCAGAATGCCCTCCGCCGCGATCATGCCGTCGAGGTCGTCCGGGTTCGTCTCGCGGCGGATCAGGATGACCTTCTCTCCCGAACGCGACCACTTGATCGCGGTGTACGAGTCGAAGACCGCCTTGCCGACCGCCGCACCCGGCGAGGCGGCGATGCCCCGGCCGATCTGCTCGACCGCCGCCGACTCGTCGAAGCGCGGGAACATCAGCTGCGCGAGCTGCACTCCCGTGACCCGCTGCAGCGCCTCGGCCTCGTCGATGAGCCCCTGGTCGACGAGTTGCGTGGCGATACGGAAGGCGGCACCCGCCGTCCGCTTGCCGACGCGCGTCTGGAGCATCCACAACTGGCCGCGCTCGATGGTGAACTCGATGTCGCAGAGATCCTTGTAGTGGTTCTCCAGGGTCTCCATGATCTGCATCAGCTGGTCGTACGACCTCTTGTCGATCTTCTCCAGATCGGCGAGCGGCACGGTGTTGCGGATGCCCGCGACCACGTCCTCGCCCTGCGCGTTCTGCAGGTAGTCGCCGTACACGCCCTGGTGGCCGGAGGCCGGGTCGCGGGTGAACGCCACGCCCGTACCGGAGTCCGGGCCGAGGTTGCCGAAGACCATCGAGCAGACGTTGACGGCTGTGCCGAGGTCGTGCGGGATGCGCTCTTGGCGGCGGTACAGCTTGGCGCGGTCGCCGTTCCACGAGTCGAAGACCGCCTTGATGGCGAGGTCCATCTGCTCGCGCGGGTCCTGCGGGAAGTCACGCCCGGCCTCGGACTTGACGATCTTCTTGAACCTGGTGACGAGCTTCTTCAGGTCGGCCGCTTCCAGCTCGGTGTCGACCCTGACCTTCTTGGCCGCCTTCGCCGCCTCCAGCGCGTCCTCGAAGAGGTCGCCGTCGACGCCGAGGACCGTCTTGCCGAA
>CAMLJW010000023.1 GCA_946480485.1 uncultured Streptomyces sp.
GAGGAGTTGGTGGAGCGGATCACCGCGGCTGTGCGGACCGGGGAAGGCACATCTCGGTCGGGCGGGGTGGATGGGGGAGGCTCCACGGGGTGCGCTGGTGCGTGCCCAGCGGCTGGTTCACCGGAGCAGGGATAGGTCCCTGATCGGCCGGGGCGCGGCGGGCTTCGGAGGGCAGGCAGTCCAGTAGTGACTCGATGTGCCCGGGCGCAAGGGTCGCCGCCGCGGACCGCATCACCGCGTCCGGGCCCGGCCGAAGTGGCATGCTCCGGCGGGGCCCGTGGCGGACTGTCGAGTGCGTCAGCCACCGCTGGACGGTCGGCAGTTCGTGCGGGCTGGGGCAGGCAACGTCTGCCCTTTCAAGGAGCGGTGTCCGGAGCGTGCTCTCGGCGTGCCGGCCGGGAGTCCTGTACCGGACGTACTTGGGCCTTCGGCTGGTGCGGCAAGAGTGTGTTGCGGGCGTCGCGACGGGGCGAACGTTTCCTGTCGGGGCACCAGCAGTCCCGTGACACGGATTCAGACGGTTGCCGCCGGCACAGCGCAGCAGCGGCCGACAGCAGGTACCCGATACGACCCCGTGAGGGCGTGGCGTGTGCCGGGAGAGACCTGTTGCTGTCGGCCGCCGCGGGTACTGCCGCAGATGTCGCAGCCACACGATGGGCTGTGTCGGTCAGTGACGCTTCAGCCGCCGGGCGGCCATGACCGCCCCGCCGCCCAGCAGAATCAGCCCGGCCGCCCCGCCCAGCAGGAGGGACGAGTTGTTGTTCTCACCGGTGTGGGCGAGGTGAGGTTTGTCCGGGAGCACCCTGATCCTGGCCGTGAGGATAACCTCCGGATCCTCCGCCTTGAGTCGGAAGATGTGCCTGCCCGGTCGGGTGTTCTCGGGGATGGTGACGGTTCCCCTCGCCGTGCCGGTCTCGTCGGCCGTGTGGTGGCCCAGTACGACCTTCTCGGAGAAGAGAGCCGATTCGATGGGATTGTGACCTTCTACGAATCCTGTTCCTGTGAAGCCGAGTGACTCTCCCTGGGTGACGATGGTGGAACTGAGGGTCAGGCTCGGGGGCAGCGGTGGATACGTTTGGGCATGGGCGGGCTGCGCCCCTACGACTGGTACGGCAGCCAGGACAGCAGAGGCTGCCGTGGCCGCGAAGGCTGCACGCCATTTCGATGACGCCGTCATCGCATTCACGCTCCTCAAGATGAGATCAGGCCGACGGCACGGTGCGACCCGCGGGTACGATATGTGCATCTATGGCGCTGTATAGAGGCTGTTAACCATTGCTATGGGATAAGGCGCCATACGGGGCACGTAGATCACCGGACCGGCGCCGGGGCGACCCGAGAATCATGCGGAAGGTCGATGATGCGCAATTTGACGTCTTTGATGATGTACGCTCCCTTTGCCATCGTGAACTGCCGCATCTCTGACTAACTGCCTCAACTGGGACGGATATCTTGGATCTGCCCGACTACCTTCGGGTCCTCGCCCGCCGCTGGCGCGCCGTCGTGGTACTGGGGCTGCTGGGGACGGTGATCGGAGCGCTGGGCGCCCTCGTCGCCACTCCGCAGTACCGGGCCACTTCAACACTCTTCGTGTCACTGCAGGACCTGGACAACACGCTCAAACTCAGCCAAGGCAACAGCTTCGCCCAGGCACGCGTCCGCTCCTATGCGGAAGTGGTGGTGAGCCCCAAGGTGACCAAGCCGGTCGTGCGGGGCCTGCGCCTGAAGATGACGCCCTCTCAACTCGCCCAGAAAATCACGACCGAAGTGCCAACCGAGACGGTCCTGCTCAGAATCACGGTCACGGACACCAAACCGTCCCAGGCTGCTCGCATCAGCAACGCGGTCGCCGAGCGCTTCACCCGCATCATCGCTGACCTCGAACGGCCCCTGGGCGCAAAGACCTCGCCCGTGCGGTTGACCGTCACCGAGCCCGCGGCCAAGCCTTCCGTGCCCTTCTCCCCGGACCTCACGGTCAATGTGGCACTGGGACTCGCGGTCGGACTGGTACTGGGAACCGGCCTTGCGTTCACACGGGAGTCGCTGGACAACTCGGTCCGCGACCGCGGCGACCTGACGCGGTGTCTCGTCCAGGCAGGTGGGCCGGCCCTGCTGGGAAGCGTCACCTATGACGCGCGCGCGTCCCGCTGCCCGGTGGCCACCGACGACGACGCCTTCGGCCGGCGCGCGGAGGACTTCCGACGGCTGCGCACCAGCCTGCAGTTCGTGGACATCGACCATCCGCCCAAGATCATTGCTGTCACCAGTGCCTTGCCCGGAGAAGGCAAGACCAGCATTTCGGTGAACCTGGCAGCCATGCTCGCCGAGGCCGGCTCCTCCGTGTGCCTGGTGGACGCCGATCTGCGGCGTCCCAACGTGGCGCGCACCCTTCACCTGGTCCAGGACGCGGGACTCACCACCGTCATGATCGGTCAGGCAGCGGCTGAGCAGGTGATGCAGTCGACGGGCTCCTTCTCGGTGCTGACCAGCGGCGCGCTTCCTCCCAACCCCGCGGAGATGCTTGGCTCCGAGCAGTTCAGGACGGTGCTGCGCTCGCTCGCGGACACCTTCGACCATGTCGTCGTCGACACCGCGCCGGTGCTTCCGGTGGCGGACACCACCGCGATGAGTTCGGCGGTGGACGGCTACCTGCTGGTGGCTCGCTGTGCGAAGACCAACCGCGGCCAGGTCGCCGAGGGGGTTCACACCCTGCAAAGAGTCGATGCCGCCCTGCTCGGTGGCATCCTCAACATGGCCGCCGCGAAGGGCGACAAGGACAACTACGCGTACAAGGCGTACCGCCCGGAGACCGCTGCCCGACGCTGGGGCCGGTTCCGGGGCCGCCGAGCGCCCGCGCCGATCGCCGGCTTGCCCGCACCGTCCAAGCCGGCCTCACCGCCTGTCCACGCGCGTACGGTCACAGCGGCCGGCACGTCCCATGGCCATCCCGGTCCGGCAACAGTCCAGGAGGAACGCCCCCGGTCAAGGTGAAGCCATGAGGCTCAGGCTCGTGATGTCCCTCGCGCGGTCGCCGCACGGGACGGCGGAGATGCCCGGGACACCGGAGCGATGCCGGAGCAGAATACGAGACAGGACCAGCACAGGCCGGGAGACGAACATGACCGCACTGTCGCCGCACCTTCGCCAGGCCACGCCCGTCGTGGCGGTCCGGGGCGAGGGCGTCCACCTGTACGGCGAGGACGGCCGCCGTTATCTCGACTTCACCGCCGGTATCGGTGTCACCAGCACCGGGCACTGCCACCCCAAGGTCGTGGCGGCCGCTCAGGAGCAGGTGGGCATGCTCGTCCACGGTCAGTACACGACGGTCATGCATCAGCCGCTGCGGCGGCTGGTCGACAGGCTCGGCCAGGTGCTGCCGGCCGGCCTGGACAGCCTGTTCTTCACCAACTCCGGCAGCGAGGCCGTCGAGGCCGCGCTGCGGCTCGCCCGCCAGGCCACCGGTCGGCCGAACGTCCTGGTCTGCCACGGTGGCTTCCACGGCCGGACCGTGGCCGCCGCCTCCATGACGACCTCGGGCACCCGCTTCCGCTCCGGCTTCTCGCCGCTGATGAGCGGAGTCGTCGTCACCCCCTTCCCGACGGCCTTCCGCTACGGCTGGGACGAGGAAGCCGCCACCCGCTTCGCCCTCCAGGAACTCGACTACACGCTCCAGACGATCTCCTCGCCCGCCGACACGGCCGCGGTCATCGTCGAGCCGGTGCTCGGCGAGGGAGGATACGTGCCCGCCACCCGCGCGTTCCTGGAAGGGCTGCGGGAGCGCGCGGACCGGCACGGCTTCCTGCTGATCCTGGACGAGGTGCAGACCGGAGTGGGCCGCACCGGCCGCTTCTGGGGGCACGACCACTTCGGCGTCACCCCGGACATCCTGGTCACCGCCAAGGGCCTGGCCAGCGGTTTCCCGCTGTCCGGCATCGCCGCACCCGAGGAGCTGATGCGCAAGGCGTGGCCGGGCTCGCAGGGCGGTACGTACGGTGCCAACGCCGTGGCGTGCGCCGCGGCCTGCGCCACGCTCGACGTCGTACGTGACGAGAAGCTCGTCGAGAACGCCGACGCGATGGGCGCACGGCTGCGCCGGGGGCTCGAGGCGATCGCCGACCGGACCCCCGGCATCGGGGACGTACGGGGCCTCGGGCTGATGCTGGCCACCGAGTTCGTCACCGGGGACGGCAGCCCCGACCCGGAGACCGCCGCCCGGGTACAGCGGGCCGCGGTCGAGGAGGGCCTGCTCCTTCTGCTGTGCGGAGCCTGGAACCAGGTGGTGCGGATGATCCCGGCGCTCGTGATCGACGAGACGGCCGTGGACGAGGGTCTCCAGGCGTGGGCGGCCGCCGTGGAGGTCGGCGCCTCGGGAGCGTCGCAGCGATGACGCAAGACAAGGGCGTCGACGGCTCGGCGCGAAAGCGCCACTCCACGGGTGCCTCGGAGTGGACGGCGGACACCACCGGTGCGGCTCGGACGGCGGACGAGGCCGGCGCCTCCGCGTCGACACCGGACCCCGTCGACGCCATGGCGCGCTTGGTCGCCCACCTCGCCGGGGCCGCGCCCGGCCTGCGGGTGGAAACCGGTCCGGGAGGCACCGGCCCCTACGCCTACGACGCCTCCAACTACCGGGTGCCGCCGAGGGCCGTGGCCTTCCCGCGCTCCACCGACGACGTGTGCGCGGTGCTGCGGGCCTGTCGGGAGACGGGCATACCCGTCACCGCCCGAGGTGGCGGGACCAGCATCGCGGGCAACGCCGTCGGTCCGGGTGTCGTCCTGGACCTCTCCCGGCACATGAACCGGATTCTGTACATCGATCCGGAAGCGCACACCGCGCGTGTCGAGGCCGGAGTAGTCCTCGACGCGCTGCGGAGCACGACCGCCCCGTACGGGCTGACCTTCGGACCCGACCCGTCCTCGCACAGCCGCTGCACCCTCGGCGGCATGATCGGCAACGACGCGTGCGGCAACCGGTCC
Source organism: uncultured Streptomyces sp. (assembly GCA_946480485.1). Next base: position 4,978 of record CAMLJW010000023.1, read on the forward strand.
GTACGGCACGGGCGGACCAGCAGTCACGTCGAGTCCCTGGAGATCGTCACCGCCGACGGCCTGCGGGCCGTCGCCGACCGCGTCGGACTGCGCGCCGCCGACCCGGACGACCCCGGCGCCGCCCGCCGCGTCGCCCGGCTCGAAGCGGACGTACGGCGTCTGATCGCCGGCAACCTGGCACCGCTGCGCACCGAACTGGGCCGGATCCCGCGCCAGGTCTCCGGCTACCAGCTGCACCACCTGCTGCCGGAGAACGGCTTCGACATGGCCCGCGCCCTGGTCGGTACCGAGGGCACCTGCGCGGTGGTGGTCGCCGCGACCGTGCGTCTGGTGGCCACCGCTCCGGCATCGGCGCTGCTGACCCTCGGCTACGACGACGTCGTCGACGCCGCAGAGGACGTTTCCGAGATTTTGCGCTGGTCGCCCACCGCCGTTGAGGGCATGGACGAGGCGATCGTCGCCACCATGCGCGCCCGCCGGGGCCCGGACTCCGTCACCGGACTGCCCGAGGGCCGCGCCTGGCTGTATGTCGAACTCGACGGCGACGACGAGGCGGCGGTCGTCCGTCGAGCGGTCGACCTCCTTGACGTGCTCAGGATCCGGGGCCGGACGACCGGCGGACGGGTCGTGCAGAGCGCGGTCGAACGGCGCTCGCTGTGGCGGGTCCGCGAGGACGGCGCCGGCCTTGCCGCCCGCCTCGTCGACGGCGGGGAGTCCTGGCCCGGGTGGGAGGACGCGGCGGTCGCGCCCGAGAACCTGGCCGGCTATCTGCGGGACTTCCGCGCGCTGCTGGCCGAGCACCGGCTCACCGGCGTGCTGTACGGGCACTTCGGCGCGGGCTGCGTCCATGTGCGCATCGACTTCGACCTCGCCACGGACGCGGGCCGGGCCGCCGCGCGCCGCTTCCTGCACGAGGCGGCCGCTCTGGTCGTCGAGCACGGTGGCACGCTCTCCGGCGAGCACGGCGACGGGCGGGCGCGCGGCGAGCTGCTGGAGGTGATGTACAGCCACGGGATCATCAAGGCGTTCGCCGACTTCAAGCGGATCTTCGACCCGGACGGGCTGCTGAACCCAGGCGTCGTCGTGGCGCCGGCCGCCCTCGACGCGGATCTGGCCCTGCACGCCCCGGACACCTCGGCCGTTTGGCCGGTCGAGACCCTCTTCACCTTCCCGCACGACGATGACGGCTTCGCGGGTGCCGCCCGCCGCTGCGTCGGAGTCGGCCGCTGTCGCAGCGGCGCGGACGGCGTGATGTGCCCCAGCTACCGGGCGACCGGCGAGGAGAACGACTCGACGCGGGGAAGGGCCCGGCTGCTCCAGGAGATGCTGCGCGGCGAGACGGTCCGCGACGGCTGGCGCTCGACGGAGGTCCGCGACGCGCTCGACCTGTGCCTGTCCTGCAAGGCGTGCTCCACCGACTGCCCGGTCGGCGTCGACATGGCCACCTACAAGGCCGAGTTCCTCCACCACCACTACAAGGGACGACTGCGGCCCCGCTCCCACTACTCGCTGGGCTGGCTGCCCCTCACGTCCGCCCTCGCCGGATACGCCGCCCGGCCGGTCAACGCGCTGATGCGGGGGGCCCTCGGCACACTGCTCGCCCGGATCGGGGGCGTGACCACCCGGCGTACGATTCCCACCTTCGCCTCCCGGCGCGCCCTGCGCTCCGTACTGCGCGAGGCGAGGACCGGCGAACGTGCGAAGGCACTGCTCTTCGTCGACAGCTTCACCCGTGCCTTCCGGCCCCATGTGGCGGGCGCCGCCGCGCGGGTGCTTGCCGACGCCGGGATTCCCAGCGCGCCGCGGGACGGGCTGTGCTGCGGGCTGACCTGGGTCAGCACCGGCCAGCTGTCCGTGGCACGCCGGGTCATGGCCCGTACGGTGGCCCACCTCGACGCCGACCCGGACGGCCCGGACGCCGACCTGCCGATCATCGTGGCCGAGCCCAGCTGCGCCGCCGCCCTCAAGCGCGACGTGCCCGAGCTGCTCGGCACCGGCGCCGCCCGCCGCGTCGCGGCACGCGTCCACACCTTCACCGGCGCACTGTCCGACCTGGCCGCACGCGACTGGACCCCGCCGGGGCTGCCGGAGCGGGTCGTGCTGCAGACACACTGCCACGAGTACGCGACCTTCGGCAGCCGACGTCCGAGCGCGTTGCTGCGCCGACTCGGCGTACGGAAGGTGGACGAGGCCGAGGGTTGCTGCGGTCTCGCCGGGAACTTCGGCTTTGAGGAACAGCACTACGACACCTCGATGGCGGTCGCCGCCCAGTCGCTGCGCCCGCGCCTCGACGAACTCCCCGACGGCGGCGGCCCCGTGACCGTGGTGGCCGACGGCTTCAGCTGCGCCACCCAGATCGACCACATCGCCGGTGGCCGGGGCATCGGCGCCGTCCACCTCGCGGAACTGCTCGACCCCGCTGCCGACCAGCCAGGAGAAACACCGTGAGCATCCTGAACGACGTGCCCAGGCACCTGTTCATCGGCGGCACCTGGGTGGATGCCGCCGACGGCGCCACCCTGCCGGTGGACAGTCCCGCGACCGGCGAGATCATCTGCCAGGTGGCGGACGCCGGACCGAAGGACGCCCGGCTCGCGGAGGACGCCGCCGTGCGGGCGCAGCAGGAGTGGGCCCGCACCGCACCCCGCGAGCGCGGCGAGATTCTGCGCCGCGCGTACGAGATCATCCTCTCCCGCACCGACGAACTCGCCCTGCTGATGACCACCGAGATGGGCAAGCCGCTCGCGGAGGCCCGGGGTGAGGTGGCGTACGCGGCCGAGTTCTTCCGCTGGTTCTCCGAGGAGGCGGTGCGGATCGACGGCGGCTACGGCACCCTGCCGGACGGCCGCAACCGCATGCTGCTGATGCGCCGCCCCGTCGGGCCGTGTCTGCTCATCACCCCGTGGAACTTCCCGCTGGCCATGGGCACCCGCAAGATCGGCCCGGCGATCGCGGCGGGCTGCGCCATGGTGCTCAAGCCGGCCCCGCAGACCCCGCTGTGCAGCCTCGCGCTGGCCGGCATCCTCAAGGAGGCGGGCCTGCCGGACGGCGTTCTGAACGTCGTCACGACGTCCCGGGCCGGCGAAGTGGTGGAGCCGCTGCTGCGCGGCGGCCGGATCCGCAAGCTGTCCTTCACCGGCTCCACGCAGGTCGGACGGCTGCTGCTCGCCCAGTGCGCCGACACGGTCGTACGCACCTCGATGGAGCTGGGCGGCAACGCGCCGTTCATCGTCTTCGACGACGCGGTTCTGGACGCCGCCGTGGACGGCGCGATGACGGCCAAGATGCGCAACATGGGGGAGGCCTGCACCGCCGCGAACCGATTCTTCGTCCACAGCTCCGTGGTTGACGAGTTCGGTCGGCGCCTCGCCGCGCGAATGGGGGCACTTGTCGTCGGTCCGGGCACCCGGGACGGCGTGGACGTGGGGCCGCTGATCGACGGCGCGGGCCGCGCCAAGGTCGAGGAACTCGTCGCCGACGCGGTCGAGCGCGGCGCCCGGGTGCTCGTCGGCGGCAGCACTCCCGAAGGTCCGGGCTGCTTCTATCCCCCGACGGTGCTCACCGGCGTCGACCCGGGCAGCCGCCTGATGGAGACGGAGATCTTCGGCCCGGTCGCGGCGATCCTCACCTTCGACGACGAGGACGAGGTCGTACGCCGGGCCAACGACACCCCCTGGGGACTGGTCGGCTACGTCTTCACCGAGGGCCTGGACCGCGCCCTGCGCGTCAGCGAACGGCTCGAAGTGGGCATGGTCGGTCTCAACACCGGTCTCGTGTCCAACCCGGCCGCGCCGTTCGGCGGCGTCAAGCAGTCCGGGCTCGGCCGGGAGGGCGGCCGGGTCGGCATCGAGGAGTTCCTGGAGTACAAGTACCTCGCGGTGCCGGTGCGATGACGGCGGTGATGCCCCGACTCCGCCGCATCGCGCACCGTGGTGGGCCGTTCCCGTGCACGGCACCTCCCCCGGCCGGGCACGGGGACGACGGCCCTGCACTGTCGCCGCGAGAGGGGGCCGCCGTCCCGTGACCGGGCTCCCTCGCGCCGGCCCCGGGTTCGCGCGATGACCGTATCCACCCGCCTCGGCCGACGCTTGCGCTCCCTGCCCGGCCCTGGCCCGCTGCCTGGCCGTCACGCGACCGGCCGGCCGTCGTGCGACACGCCCGCCCGGTACGCGGGCACACGCTCACGCTCCACCGGGGGCGGAGCCCGCGACGCCGTCCTTCGGCAGCGACCGTGATTCAGACCGAACCGGGCCCCTCGGGCGGCACGGCCGTCTTTGCCGCCGAGCGCAGCGCCTCCAGCACCGGCCGGATCAGCGGGTGTTCCTCCGCGCCGCGCCGCACGGTCGCGAAGACCCGGCGGGTCACCGTCACGTCGTCGAGCGGGCGGACCACCACGCCCGTCAACTCCGTGCCCCACAGTGCGGAGCGCGGCACCAGGGCGACGCCCGCCCCGGCTCCGGCGAGGGCGACGACGGCCCGGAAGTCGTCGGACGAGTGCTGCAGTCGGGGCTGGAATCCGGCGTACTCGCAGGCCAGTACCACCACGTCGTGGCAGGGGTTGCCCGGGTACGGGCCGATCCACGGCTCGTCGGCCAGGTCGGCCACCCGCAACTGGCCCGCCCCCGCGAGCCGGTGGCCGAGCGGCAGGACGGCGTCGAACGCCTCGGAGTACAGCGGCACGCGTACCAGACGCTCGTCGTCCTCCCTCGGCGCGCCGCGGTACTCCACGGCCACCGCGACCTCCGCCTCCCCGTCCAGCACCATGGGCAGGCTCTCGTCCCCCTCCGTGTCGCGCACCCGGATCCGGATGCCGGGTGCGGTGCGCGCGAGTTCCGCGATGGCCGGTGCGAGGACGAGCGTGATGCCGGTGGCGAAGGAGGCGATGGTCACCTCGCCGGCGGCGCCCGAGGTGTATGCGGCGAGCTCGGCCCCGGCCCGCTCGAGCTGGGCGAGGATCACGTTGGCGTGACCGAGCAGGATCTCCCCGGTGGCCGTGAGGCGGATGCCGCGGCCGTTGCGCTCCAGCAGCCGCTGGCCGGTCTCGCTCTCGAGCGCCGTGAGCTGCTGTGAGACCGCGGACGGGGTGAGGTACAGCGCGGCGGCTGCGGCAGTCACGGTCCCGTGGTCCGCCACGGCGCGCAGAATCCGCAGCCGCCGCACGTCGATCATGTCGCTCAGCCTCCCAGGGTCTCGCGGGCCGCCACGAATGCTGCCACGGCGCGCTCCACGTCGGCGAGGGAGTGGGCGGCCGAAAGCTGAACCCGGATGCGCGCCTGTCCGTGGGGGACCACCGGGTGGGAGAAGCCGATGACGTACACGCCCTGCTCCAGCAGCAGCTCGGCCATGTGCCCGGCGCGGGTCGCGTCACCGATCATCACGGGCACGATGGGGTGGTCGCCGGGCAGGATGTCGAACCCGGCCTGCGCCATCCGCGACCGGAACAGCGCGGTGTTGTCGGCCAGCCGCTGCCGCAGGGCGGCCCCGAGGCCCCTGCCGGTGTCCTCCACCAGGTCCAGCACCTTCAGGGAGGCGGCGGCGATCACCGGCGCGAGCGAGTTGGAGAACAGATACGGCCGGGAACGCTGGCGGAGCAGCGCGACGATCTCGGCGCGGGCACCGACGTAGCCGCCGGAGGCGCCGCCGAGGGCCTTGCCCAGCGTGCCGGTGACGATGTCGACGCGGTCCATGACACCGTGCAGCTCGTGGGTGCCGCGGCCGCCGGGACCGACGACGCCGACGGCGTGCGAGTCGTCGACCATCACCATCGCGTCGTATGTCTCGGCGAGGTCGCAGATCTCCCGCAGCGGCGCCGTACAGCCGTCCATGGAGAAGACCCCGTCGGTGACGACCAGGCGGCGCCGCGAGTCGGAGGTCTCCTTCAGTCGCCGTTCCAGCTCGGCCAGGTCGCGGTTGGCGTAGCGGTGGCGGCGGGCCTTGGACAGGCGGATGCCGTCGATGATGCTGGCGTGGTTGAGGGCGTCGGAGATGACCGCGTCCCGCTCGTCCAGGAGGGTCTCGAAGACTCCGCCGTTGGCGTCGAAGCAGGACGAGTAGAGGATCGTGTCCTCGGTGCCGAGGAAGCGGGAGAGCCGGTCCTCCAGCTGTTTGTGGACCTCCTGGGTCCCGCAGATGAACCGGACGGAGGCCATGCCGTACCCCCAGCGGTCCAGGGCGTCCTTGGCCGCGGCGACCACCTCCGGGTGGTCGCAGAGGCCGAGGTAGTTGTTGGCGCAGAAGTTCAGCACCTCTCCGGGGCGGCCGCCGGCGGTGACGGCGACGGCCGCGCTCTGCGGCGTGCCGATGACCCGCTCGGGCTTGTGCAGGCCGGCGGCGGCGATCTCGTCCAGGGTGGCGCGCAGGTCGTCGCGCACTGAGTCGAACATGGCGGGTGGCTCCTCGGGGCAGTGGGCGTGCGGGAGAAAGGGTGGCGCGAAGCGTGAAGGCGCGACGGACGCGACGGCGAGGACGTGTTCAGACGGTCCAGTCGAGGACGACCTTGCCGCACCGCCCGCCCGCGGCGTCCTCGAAGGCCGCGTCGAACTCCTGGCAGGGATAGCGGCCGGTGACCACAGGGTTGATGTCGAGGCCGCGTTCCAGCAGCACCGACATGGCGTACCAGGTCTCGAACATCTCCCGGCCGTAGATGCCCTTGATAGTGATCATGGAGGTGACGATCCTGGCGAAGTCGACCGCGAACTCCTCGGCGGGCAGTCCCAGGACGGCGATCCGTCCGCCGTGCGTCATGTTGGTGATCATGTCGCGCAGGGCTTCGGGGCGGCCCGACATCTCCAGGCCGACATCGAAGCCCTCCCGCAGGCCCAGATGCCGCTGAGCCGTCTCGATCGATGTGTCGGCGACGTTGACCGCCAGACCGACGCCGACCTTGCGGGCCAGCTCCAGGCGGTACTCGCTGACGTCGGTGATGACCACGTTGCGGGCCCCGGCGTGCGCGGCCACCGCTGCCGCCATGATGCCGATGGGGCCGGCTCCCGTGATCAGCACGTCCTCGCCCACCAGGGGGAAGGACAGCGCGGTGTGGACGGCGTTGCCGAACGGGTCGAAGATGGCCGCCGTGTCGAGGTCGACGGGCAGCCGGTGCACCCACACGTTCCCCGCCGGGAGGGCCACGTACTCGGCGAACGCGCCGTCGCGGCCGACACCGAGTCCCACCGTGTTCCGGCACAGGTGCCGCCGGCCTGCCAGGCAGTTGCGGCACTTACCGCACACTAGGTGGCCCTCGCCGCTGACCAGGTCACCGACCTTGATGTCGGTGACGTCCCCGCCGATTTCGGCGACCTCGCCGACGAACTCGTGGCCGAGCACCAACGGGGTGCGCACCGCCCGCCGCGCCCATCCGTCGTAGGCGCGGATGTGCAGGTCCGTGCCGCAGATACCGGTGCGGAGCACCTTGATCAGGACGTCGCCGGGGCCGATGGACGGCTCGGGCACCTCCCTCAGCCACAGGCCGGGCTCCGCCTTGTCCTTCACCAGTGCCTTCATGCCGGAGCTCCTGTGCGCGAGGGGGTGGAAAGACGCCGGTGCGGGGCCGCGCGAGGGGTGCCGACATCCGGCCGCACCGGGCAGCAGCAATCTGCCTGGTGACGGCCGCCCGGTCCATCGAGGATTTCTTAACCGGGCCGACAGCCGGCCTTCACGATCGACCCCGGGACGGCGGCCGAGGGCAGGGTGCTGTCATCCTCGATTCCGGCGCGGGTACGGGACGCGCAGGGTGGCCAGGGCTGGGCGGTCGGGGGTGACCACTGTCGACAACTTGGGCCCGTGGGGCGGTAGTTGTCATACCTTGGAAGGATGGCGGTGCATCACCACACCGAGAATCCGTGGCGGGTGAGAGTGGACGACGAGAGGGGAACTCCATGTGGTGCCGGGGTACTACTCGACGATCTGCACGTTCTGACCTGTGCCCACGTCGTCGAAGACGCCGGGGCGGCGCCGGGGGGAGCCACAGACCGCGTGAGAATCAGCAGTGCGGCCTGCCGCCCGGAGTGGATCCGCACCGCGCGCGTGGCTCCGGACTCGTGGGTGCACAAGAGCGGCACTCGGCGCGGTGACGTGGCGCTGCTCGAACTGGAGGAGCCGGCCGACTGCGGATTGCGGACCACGCTGCGCAAGGCGCCCATCTCCGGCGGCGGAGTGCGCGCGTACGGCTTCCCGCAGGACGAACCGTACGGCATCTGGACGAAGGCGGAGCTGGCCGGATCCGGCGGCCGTCAGGGCGAGTGGGGCCAGCTGCGGCGGGTGGACGTGGGCGATCCGTGGATCGAACAGGGCTACTCGGGCGCCGGAGTGGTGGCGCTGGACGGCGAGTTCGCCGGGCGCGTCATCGGCATCGTGGTGGCCGACTACGTCAACGACGGCGTCAGGGCCGCCTGGATGCTGCCGACCGAGACGGTGCTGACCCACCTGCCACGGCTGGGGGACTTCACCGACGGGGATTCCACCGACGAACTGGGGGTGCCCGGAGGTGAGTTGCCCAGGGACGTGCTGGACGATCCGCTGCGGCTCGCCCTGACCCAGGAACTCACCCGGCTGCTCGAGAGCGGGTGGACGGGCACCGTGGTCGTCGGCACCGACGCCTCGAACCAGGCGGGCTCCTCGTGGCTGGTGCGTCTCGTGCGCACGGCCGATCCGGCGGCCCGGGCGATCGTCACCGACGCCGAGCTCACCGGAGCGCCCAGGGACACGGTCCTCGGGCTTGGCTCCATCGACGCGGCCTATGACGCCCAAGGAAGGTCCCTCACCGACGTGCGCGGCTATCTGATGCGCCGGTTCGGGCTCCGCGCCGACAACGACCGCGCGGCGGTGCGGCAGCTGCTGCGCCGCAAGCCGCCCGCCTGTCTGGTGGTGGGCCGCGTCGACCGGGCCGCGGACCCGGAGACACTGGTACGGGAACTGCTGGGGCCGTTGGCCGTACGAGCCCGGTCCCGCGGGATCCGCCTGGTCCTTGGATTCGAGGGCCGGCCACCGGCCGATCTCGCCCACGACGTGTCCCTCGACCCCGAACCGCTCCACGGGTCGGCCGCCGGCGAGGTGACCGCGGCAGAGGTCCAGGCGGTCGTCGGACAGCTTTCCGACGAGGAGGCCGCGGCGGCCCGGACGCAGGAGGAGTGGGGCGAGAGGTTCTTCGCCGCGCCACGGCTGCCACCGCGCTCAGCGCCCCGGTTGCGCGTCCGGCTGGCCGTCGCCCGGGCGACGGAACCGAACCCCGAACTGACCGTGGCCCACGACCAGGCCGTCCGTGCCCGCGCGGAGGTCGCGCGATTCGACCGCGCTCTGCGGCAGATGATCGAGAAGCACGACGACCTGTGCACGAGCCTGGAGCTGAACCGCGTACGAGCCGCGCGGTTCTTCGGCGACGAGGACTGGGCGCTCGCCGAGCTCCATGCTCCCGCGGCCCGTGCGCTGCACACCGTACCCATCGATCTCACGGCCGCCCGCACGCTGGTAGGGCGCTACACCGACGAGGTCAACCGCCGGATCGACGAAGGGTGATGCCGTGGCGAGGTGCAATCGACCCGAATGCGGCCGGGGCGAGATCGACATGCAGGGCTTCTGTACCGTGTGCGACCGAAAGCCGTTGCCACGGGGGAGCACCGGCTCCGCCGGACGCGAGGCCGGCCCGTCGCAGGGTGCCGCCGTCGGCGTGGCCCAGGTGCGCCCGGACCCCTGGTACGGCCTGACACTGGTCGATTCCGGTCACGCCCCCGAACCGCCTGACGCACCGCTGACGGCAGCGGAAGCCGTCCCCGAGGAAGACCGCTTCTGCGCGAATCCCGGGTGCGGTGGGCCGGTGGGACGGGGGCACGACGGCGAGCCGGGCCGAAGCACGGGCTTCTGCCCCCGGTGCGGCACCCCTTTCGACTTCTCCCAGCCCCACGGACGCACCATCGCCGGGCGCTACGACGTCGAGCGCGTCCTCGGCTCCGGGGCCTACGGGGAGGCGTATCTGGCCCACGACCGCAACCTCGAGACGCACGTGGTGCTCAAGCGCCTGAAGAGGGCGGTGGTCAAGACCGAGCATGAGCGCAACGTGCTGGTCGGGCTCCGGCACGACAGCATCGTCCGCATCCTGGGCTACGAGCCCGAGGGACCGCACCTCGTGCTCGAGTACGTCCCGGGCGATCCCCTCGCGGCGCGGGGCGACGACCGGCTCGAGACGCTTCTTGCGCACGGCGTCCGCATCCTCCAGGCGCTCGACTACCTGCATGCCAGGGGCCTGCTGCACTGCGACGTCAAACCCCTGAACGTCATCCGGTTTCCGGAGGAGGGCCCCACCGGGCCGCTCGACCGGGTACGGCTCATCGACTTCGGCGCCGTGCGCTCCCAGCAGGACGCCGGGCCGATCGTCGCGTACACCGAGGCGTACGCACCCCCGAAGGGCGATCCGGAACACGTGCAGCCCACCGCCGGCTTCGACCTGTACGCCGTCGGCATCACGCTGCTGGAAGTGTGCCGACCGCACCGGAGCGACGCCTCGAAGCCCGGCGTCGACTCGCTCAACACACTGCTGGAGCGCGCCACTGACGTCGCCGTGCCGGGGAGACGATTTGTTTCGGCACGTCAGTTCGCGGAACAGCTCAGCGGGGTGATCCGGCAGATCGTGGCGGCGCCGCCGACCCGTCGGCAGGTGACCCGTCCGTCGGGGTTGTTCGGCTCGATGGCCGCCCCGCTGCACGGCGGGCTGGGGGCGGCACGGCCACTCGGCCACTGGGTCCGGGCAAAGGCGAGCGACGGCGGGCTGCTGACGATGCCCGCGCCGTTCTCCGCGCCGAAGCCCCGGGACATCGCCGTGGCTCTCCCGACACCCCTGTCCGATCCCGACGATCCGAACATCGACGGCTCGGCCGGAAACGCGCTGGCCGAGAGTCGGCTCGCCCTGCGCAGAAAAGACCTGGCCGAGGCCCGGCGGACGCTCTTCGACGCGGACCTGCCCCACTGGCACTGGCTGCACGCGTGGTACTCCGGTCTCATCGCGCTGGCGCGCAAGGACGTGGCGAGAGCCCAAGACCACTTCACCGACGTACGAAGAACCCTCCCCGGCGAACTGATCCCGCAGCTCGCGCTGGGCCTGTGCGCCGAGTTGCAGGACGACCGGGCGATCGCACAGTCCCACTACAGCACGGTCTTCGACACCACCCCCGCGCTCGGCGCCGCGGGCTTCGGCCTGGCCCGTGTGCACCTGCGGGAGGGGCGGCGCGCGGAAGCGGTGAGCACCGCCGAACGGCTGGCCCAGGAGTTCCGCTTCGAGCAGGAGGCGCGGGTCGCGGCCGTACGTCTGCTCGTCACGGCCCTCGCGCAACCGACCCCCGCGGTGCCGACGGAGGACGACCTGGCGCGGGCTCGCGCGGCGCTGGCCGGCCTCCGTCTGGACGAAGCCGAGACCGCGGGGCTGCAGGCCGAGATGCAGTACGCGCAGTTCCTGCGCACCCACGACCGGCTGGAGTTGTCCGAAGCGGTACGGGAGCTCGGCGCTCACGCCCCCACCGAGCGCGAGTGCGTCGCGCTGGTGGATCTGGCGAACCGGCTGCGTCCCGCGGTGAATTGGAGATGGCACAGAGGGCGTGGCCGAACCGCGCATTCCCGTTTCGGAGGAACAGCCGACAGGCTAAGCTCCTGAGGCGCTACGCAGAGGACACGCGGGGACGCACAGCGACACACAGCGACACAATCGGGTGGTGCCGGTGGGGGACAGGTCGCCCTTGGGGCTCAGTTTTGCCGTCGACGTCGACGCGCCCGCGGAGCTCGCTCACGACGAGAGACGCGCGGACGCCCTCGTCACCGTCAGCGCGCGTTCCGCCGCCGAAGCAGCCGCCCAGCAGACGCCGCCCGCCGAGGTCCTCATCATGGACCGTTCGTTGTCCATGGCCGGCCGGGGCAAGCTGGACGAGGCGAAACGCGCCGTGTGCGCGGCCATCGACACCCTGCGGGACGGGACCCGTCTGGGGATCGTCGCGGGCCATCACAAGGCCGAGGTGATCTACCCGGCCACCGGTGGCCTGGCCGTTGTCGACGCCGCGGCCAGGGAGGAGGCCAAGAACCGGGTCGCCGGCCAGCTGGCCGAGGGTGGTACGGCGATCGGCCAGTGGCTGGCCTGCGCGGACCGCCTCTTCACGTCGATAACGTCGGCCGGCACGGTGCGCCACGCGGTGCTCTATACGGACGGCAAGGACGAGCACGAAACGCCCGCGGAACTGGACACCGTGCTCGAGGGGTGCACCGACCGGTTCGTGTGCGACGCGCGAGGACTCGGCGAGGACTGGAACTACGCGGAGCTGCTGCGGATCACCGAGGCGCTGCACGGCAGTGCCGAGGCCGTCGTCGCCGTCTCCGACCTCACCCAGGACTTCACCCGGCTCATACAGCAGGCACAGCGCATCGTGGTGGCCCGCGTGTACCTGGGCCTGCGCCTCAACGACCGCTTCCAGCTGGGTTTCGTACGGCAGACACGCCCCGTCGAGGCCGAGCTGACCGCCCGGCAGCACCGCGACGACGGCGAGATCCACATCCCGCTCGGCTCCTGGCCCCCGGAGGCCCGCCAGTACCAGGTGTCGCTGCGCTTCCCCCCCGAGGCGCTGCCCATCGACGAGGACCAGCGCGCCGCCCGCATCACGCTGCACGCGGAGCTGTCCGACGGAACGCGCGCGCGGTGCTCCGAGACGCGGCCCATGGTCGTACGACGGCGGGCCACCCCCGGCTTCAGGACCCCGCGACCGGATGGCCTCACCCGGGTCGAGAACCAGCGCGAGCTGGGCATGGCGATGCGGGCCTGCGCCGACGCCCAGCAGAGGGGGGAGCTCGACCGGGCGGACCGGGAGCTGCGTATCGCGATGGGACTCGCCGAGGACCTCAGGGACACCGATCGGCTGCAGCTGCTGCGGTCGGTGTCGGTCACCGGCCCCGACGGTCGGCCGCAGGTGCGCCGCACGGCCTCCCGAGGGGAGATGCAGCGGCTCGGACTCGCATCGACCAGGAACGCGGCCCTGCCGGCCGACGAGGCCCGACTCCCGCCCGTCGGCGGCGTTGTCCGGCGCCGGTGCCCTAAGTGCGGGGAGATGACGTCGGCTAGTTCCATCGGGTTCTGCGAGGCATGCGGCCACCGCTTCGACGACCAGGCCGCCAGCGGCGCACCGGTGGACGCTTCATGACGGCGGCCGCTGAGCCCGGGTGGTCTCTTCGGGGCACGGCGACCGACTGGACAACACGGGTCCGCGGCATCCACCCGGTCAGGGTGCTGCGGTGGCTCAGAGCGGGCGTACTCGCCATGGTGCTCGCCACGGCGCTGCTGTATCTGCTGGTGTCCACGCGGGCCGACGACCAGTTGGCCGCAGCCCGGCGCACCCACGAGGCCATCGAGAAGCTCGACGACGCGTACTCCACGGCGAAGGCGGCGGACACCGCGCTCAAGAAGGCCTCCGAGACCCAGCAGGTCACCCTGATCGGCACCGGCACGGAGTTCGCCAACGACACGGCCCGGGTGAACACCCTTGTCACCTCGGCGGCCGACGGCAACGCGGCGGGAGACCAGGGACGGGCCCAATTCCAGTTCGTCCAGGGACAGTTGACCACCTGCGTGCAGCTGGCCAACGCCGCGGTCCGCGACTACGCCCGCAGCGGCCGGGCCGGCCTGGACAGCGCTCGCGACGCGCTGACCGCCCTACGCGAGACGGACCCCGTGACGAACAAACCCATCCCGGGCACGGGCGGCCTCACGGAATCGCTCATCGACCTGGAGGACCAGCAGAAGAACGCGCTCGACGGGCAGCGTCACTCGCACTGGCTGAACCCTGCCTACGTCTGGTCCCTGCTCGTCGGTCCGACGGCCGTCATGCTCGTCTGCGTCCTCGCGACCGGCTACGTCGTCGCGCACCACTTCCGGCGGTACGTCAGCCGACGGCTCGTTGTCACGCTGCTGGCCACCGCGGCGGTCGGGATCACCACCAGCCTGCTGTGCCGCTACGACGCGCAGGAGCTGAGTCAGAACCCGCTGGTCGGACACTGGCTGACGAGGACGCTCGCGCTGTCCCTCCTCGCGGCAGCCGGTCTGCTCGCCCACCTGGGCTACCGTCCCCGTCTCGCCGAGTACAGGTTCCCACGGTGATGAGAGCCCTGATGGTGCGCCTCGCACGCTGCGTACTGGCCCTCGGTCTGCTGCCGGCCGCGGCCGGGTGCGGCAGCGGGGCGCAGCCCGGCAAGGTGACGATCATGGTTCCCTGGTCCGGCAAGGAGTTCCAGGCGTTCTACTCGGTTGTCAAGAAGTTCGAGGACGACACCGGCATTGACGTGGATGTGCAGGTCACGCGTGCCCTGACCCAGCAGCTCGACGCCGCGGTGGCGGCCGGCGCACCGCCCGACCTCGCCATGCTGCCGAGTGTCGGGGCCATCTACGCATACGCGGACAGGGTCAGGGGCCTGAAGCCGCTCGACGTCACGGACACGTACCTGCAACCGTTCCAGGGGCTGACGACGGTGCGGGGAAAGACCTACGCGGTGCCCGTCAAGGTGGACGTCAAGAGCCTCTTGTGGTTCAACCCCACGGCGACCGGAAGGCCCACGTCATCGGCAGACCTCGACGCCCTCTCCCAGCAGCATCCCGGGATCTGGTGTCTAGGACTGGAGTCGGGCCCGACCTCCGGCTGGCCGGGGGCCGACTGGATCTCCGACATCCTGCTCGCCGAGGGGAACGGCGACGCCTACAAGCAGTGGCTCTCGGGCGATCTGAAGTGGAACTCGGAACCGGTCGGCAAGGCGTGGACCACCTGGCGCAACCGCGTCGGCGCTAGCGTCAAAGACGCGTCCACCCGGAAGTTCGGCGACGCGGCCAAGGGAATCACCGCGAAGTCTCCCACGTGCTCCCTCGCTCACGGCGCACTGTCGGCCATGGGTTTTCAAGGACGACGCTACGACTACGTGCCGTCCTCCTCCACTCGCCGCCTCGTGGTCTCGGCGGACTTCGTCGGCATGTTCACCGACGACAATCCGAGTGCCGACGCGCTCATGGCCTACCTCGCGGGGAGGAAGGCCCAGCAGTCCTGGGTGAACCAGCCGGGAGGCTATGCGTTCTCCGCCGACAGCCGGGTGACCCGGTACGACAACCCCGTTCAACGACGGATCGCCGAGATGCTCCGACCGAACTCCCGCTACACGTTGTGCTTCGGCGCCGCCGACGCGATGACGCCCGACGTGTCCGCCGCCTTCTACCGAGCCGTCCTCTCCTATGCGGCCGACGACGATACGGGCAAACCGTCGAACCTGCTCGCCGCTCTCGACGACGTCCAGGAAAAGCTGGGGAACTCCCCTGTTTCCCCCAACAAGCTCTGCCACACCCTGAGCTGACATCAGGTCACCTTGCCGAGGAGCCCCGCCCCATGCCGGACGCAGTCCAGTTCACCCTCTCCGACAACACCGTCGTCCTCGTGGCACCGCCCGCCCGCGCGGGCACCGGAGCCGTCGGCCTGGGAACACGCCTGGAGACCGCGGAGAGAACCCTCCGCCAGGCCCTGACACCGATCACCGCCGCCGCCGCCGAGGTGATCGACGAGTTCCGCGCCCTGGCCCACCGCCCCGACGAGATGGAGGTCACCTTCGGCGTCGTACTGGACGCGAAACTGGGCGCGGTCCTCGCGAGCGCGAGCGCCAGCACGCATCTCGATGTCACCTTGCGGTGGAGCGGGGTGGAGCAGCCGCCGCCGGTTCTGGACTGAGCGCATACGGAGTTGGCCACCCGGCTCAGCGGAACGTGCTGTATACGCTTCACTGACGGGTCGGGCTGCCCTGGGGAGGGCTCATCACCGGCCGGTGCGCTGGGCGTGTACCGCCGGGTGTGGGGCAAGGCGCGCGGCCACCACCGGCCGCACGAGGAAGAAGGAGAACCAGCATGGCGATTCAGCGGATGGACAACGTCGGCATCGTCGTCGAGGACATGGATGCCGCCATCGCGTTCTTCGTGGAACTCGGTATGGAGCTGGAGGGCAGGGCGGAGGTCGAGGGCCTCTTCGCCGACCAGTGCACCGGACTCGACGGCGTCCGCTGTGACATTGCGATGGTCCGGACCCCGGACGGTCACAGCCGGCTCGAGCTGGCGAAGTACCGCAGCCCCGCGGTGATCAGCGCCGGGCCGCGCAACCGGCCGCACAACATTCTGGGCACGCACCGCGTCATGTTCGCCGTCGACGACATTGAGGACACCGTTGCCCGTTTGCGCCCTCACGGCGCCGAGCTCGTCGGCGAGATCGCCCGGTTCGAGGACAGCTATCTGCTCTGCTACCTCCGCGGCCCGGAGGGCATCATCGTCGGACTGGCCGAGCAACTGCGCTGAGAAGGAGGAACCGAACCATGCAGCCGAACGAGATCATCGAGGTTCTGAACCGCCGATCAGCCAGGAGCTGCTAGGTGTACTGACCCGTGACGTGACCCGCCTGGCCTACGTCGCCAAGGACGGAACCCCCGCGCAACGTACCGATCGCCTTCACCTGGAACGGGTCGCACATCGTCATGTGTACGACGAAAAACGCGCCCGAACTCCCGCAGCACCCACTCACGCAGCGTCGCCCTGTTCATGCCCAGGTCAGCGGCGATGCTGTTGTAGGTCTCCCCGGGCGTGGACTCGTACAGGGCCATGGCATCGGCCTTGAACTCGTCCGAGTAGTCCTTCATCGCCATCGGCGGTGTTACCACTTCCTCCGGATCAAGCAGATCCAGTATCAGCGTGTCCACCACTCAGGGGGAGGCCCCGTTCTGAGTGCGGAACGAGCTGCGGCCCGCCACGAGCAACTCAAAGGGGTCCTCGACCCCCGCACCTGTCCACTCAGCGGGCACGGACCGTGCGTCGAAAGGTGCTGGTACCTTGTCGGGTACCGGGGACGTACCGCGTGAAAGCCGAAGTGGGAGATGACCGCGCCAGAAGGAGACGGCACAGGACGGCGGAGCCGTGATGGTGCTCGTCAGGGCGACCTTCCGGGAACCGCTGCAGCTCTGGTGCTCGCCGGTCACCGCGTTGGCCATGTGCTCCTGAGCGGACTTGCGGGTTGGAACCTCAACCTCGCCGAAGCCATGGTCCTCGCCCATTTGAACTGCGAGGGTCCGGCGCCGATGTCCGCTCTCCAAAGAGCCCTCTGGGTGCGCCCTTCCACCGTCACCAGCATCATCAAGCGGCTTGAGGACAAGGGGCTGGTAGGGCGGATACCAAGCCCGGCGGATCGGCGGTCCCTCATCGTTACCCCCACAACACAAGGGGTGGGAGCGGCAGCCGATGCCGCGAAAGCGTTCGAGCGGGTTGACGACTTGTTGGAGGAGGCGGGACTCCCTGCCCTTGGCGGGTTCGACAAGGTCGTCACCCTACTGGCTGAGTTGGCTGCGGACAGCTGACGCTGGCCCGTACGTCCTGGGGGTCTCACGGGGCCGTTTCCGATGGCAGGCTCGCTCACCACGGTGGATGTGCCCTGCGGCAGGAACCGTTCCTCATCAGTGAGAGGAGATCACCCCCACCCAACCCTGATGATCAATCAACTTCCCGGATCAACCGGTCCCGGGGAAGACCCGCACCCATCGCCGAACGACTCAAGTTGTGTCCCTGACAACACGGGAACTGCTAAGGTAGTACGAACTCGTAATAACTTCCGCCCGTGGAAGCGCGTCAAGGGAGAAGACATGTCCCGTTCTGTGCAGAGTGTGCCCAAGGCGGAGGGAAAGGCCCTGAACATCGCCCTGTGGGCCCTTCAGGTCATCCTGGCTGTCCTGTTCGTCATGGTGGGGGCTTCGAAGATGGCTGGCGCGCAGGACATGGTCAAAGTCTTCCGGGATGTCGGTGTCGGGCAATGGCTTCGGTACGTCACCGGCTCCTTGGAGCTGGCCGGGGCCGTGCTGTTGCTCGTTCCCCGGCTGAGTGCCCTGGGTGGTCTGGTGCTCACCGGAGTCATGACGGGCGCAGTCCTGACCTGCTTGTTTGTGATCGACCAGAATCCTCTACCAGCAGCGGTGCTGCTCATCCTGGCAGCGGTCGTCATGTGGAACCGCCGTCAGCTCACGCTCGGCATCATCGGCAAGGCGTGACGTCCGCTTGATCGGTCCGGGCCCGACCCGAGCGGCCCGGCCTCCGT
>CAMLJW010000024.1 GCA_946480485.1 uncultured Streptomyces sp.
CGCGTCGCCGGCTTGGAACGGCACCCGTGGACCCCCGATGCGGGGGCATCGGGGCATTGGGTCGACGTGCTGGGCACGGCGATCCACTGGAACCGCGGACTCGGCGAGCCAGGGCGGCCAGGAGCCGCAGAGGCGGCCCTCGGATGGCTGCTGACCCATGCCGACCGGCAGACGGGGATGTGGGGTTCCGCTCGCCCCGACGACGGCCTGCTCCAGATCGTCAACGGCTTCTACCGTGCCTCGCGCGGCACCTTCGGCCAGTTCGGGCTACCGCTGCCGTACCCGGAACGCGTGATCGACACCGTCCTCACGCACGCCCGCGATGTCCGTGTCATCCGGCCGGACCGACAGAACGCGTGCAACATCCTCGACATCACCCACCCGCTCCGGCTCACCAGGCACACCGGATATCGCGAGGATGAGGTCACCGGCCTCGCCCGCACGCTGCTGCGGAACGCGCTCGGGCACTGGACCGACCACCAGGGCTTCGGGTTCCGGGCGCCTCATCCCACCACGGCGGGCGACCCGGCCACGACACCGGGCCTGCAGGGCACCGAGATGTGGCTCGCCATCATCTGGCTCCTCGCCGATCTCGCCGGCGTCTCCGAGGCACTGGGCTACCGGCCACGCGGAGTGCACAGGCCGGAGCCGGCAACTTGGGGAAAATGAGCAACCGCCGCATGTACGAGCCGGGGGGCCGCGCGTCCGCTGCGCACGAGCAATGCTGCTCCGACGCGCTGCAGGGCCGGCGCTCTCGGTAGCAGCGATGTGACTTCGGTGGGCCGGGAGCCGCGTCAAGGGCGTTCCCTGTTGTCGCGTCGCTGCGCGATGGGCCAGGGCCAACGCTGGCGAGATGTCTCGCGCGTTGCCCATCTCGGCCTGGCTGACGACCGCCTTCAGGGCCTCTGCGGTCGTACCGTGCCGCCGCAGGTCCTCAACCTCACGAAAGGACCCGCACAGCGGAAGTACAGCCACACGCAACGGGAGACGATCTCGACCGGGTACCGGTGCCCCCTGTACGACGGCGGCGTGTTCACCGGACGCCTTCCGGCGTGAATCAACCAGAAGATCAACGCGCTCGCCCAGCCAACGTGCCGGTGCTCGCCGCCGACTTGGCGGACACCATGCAGGACAAGGCCGCACGCCACCTCGCCGCCACGATCCGCCAGGCCAGGCACCTCGACGCTCAGGACCGACCGCACACCGACGGCAGCGCCCGCCGCAGCCCTTCCATATGCAAGAGGTCCAGCCGATGTCCGTACGCGGACCGCGCGGCGGCGACGGAGAGCCTGGGGAGGCACGAAGAGCCCGCCCGCACCCCCTGCGTCTCCCGTAAGGCGGCGAGCACCTCCGTGGTGATGCGGTCCAGCTGCGGGCGGACCTCCTTCACCAGATCCGGCCGCTCAGTGGGCCGCTCCTCGGGGTGCGCGTCCCAGCGCGCGTACAGCCCGCGCTGCACCAGCTTGTTCGCCTCGATCTGGTCCCGGAAGACCGCGCTCACCTGGTCCGGGTCCAGCCCGAGCGCCACCGCCCGGGCGGCCACATCCTCGAGGATCTGCCGCTCCCGCACGGGGTCGTCGATCGGTTTGTCGGTGCCGTACTTGGCGGCGGCCACCTTGTCGGCGATCAGCAGCCGCTCGGCGAACAGCTCGGTCAGCGGGGCGAGTCCGGAAGTTACGGCGGCCGCCCGTACCGCTGTCTCCGGCAGGGCTGCCTCCTGTACGGCAGCCGAAGCGGGCGTGGCGGGGGCAGTACCGGTGACGGTGACGGTGACGGCCGCCGTCGCGCACACGGCGACGAGGACGGAGCGAAGGCGTTGGGGGCGCACTGGCTTCCCTTCAGTGGGGTTGGTCGGCGCCGGTCCGTGACCCGCGCTGGGCAGCAAGGTACCCGCGTCGCCGCCCGACTCCGGGTCCCACCAGGTTGAGCGGGTCCCGGACTGCAGGGATGCACGAGCCCCACATGGGGGTCGCTATCCTCAGCCTTTCATGAGGATAGCGACCTGGTGCCGGTTATATCGGCGCCGTACCACCTATCCAAAGTGGCATTCGAACAACGAGGCCGCTGTATCCGGCGGGGCCCCATTGTCCTGAGGCACTACACATTTCTGGGAGCCGGTCCTGCCATCATCACTTGTCCAGTCGATCGTGACCTCGCCCACCCACCACCAGTCTCTGACTTCACTGCAGCCTATGGGGTTGATCAGGATCTGATCTCTGGTGACCTGCGCTCCGTCCTGATTGGTGCCGGTCACTTTGGCCGTCCCACGCATCTTATTCCCACAGAGGCTTATTTGCTGTCCATTTGTTCCCGCCGACGCGAAAACCGGCAGGAAGATGCCGGAGACCGTGGCCACAGCCACAGAGGCGACGAGGGCAGCTTTTACGCCGAGGCGCATGGAGTTCTCCTTATCGGGTAGAAATGATTTTCTGAGTTCACCATGTTATGCAAGTGACAGATGATACTCACGACTGTGCCGGTCACTGCTCGGACTCGCGGGTGAGATCAACCCACCAGTTGGTCAGCTCGCTACCCTTCTGTCCTGGCGCGGGAGACCGAACCTTCTTCGATTCCAGACTGGCAAATTGAGAGGGCACTTTAACCATGACATTATTGAAAAACCCGGCCTCAGCGGTGTCAGCGGTTTTCTCCGACACTTGAGAGCCTTCTGGTCTGCGTTGGCCGATGGCAGCAGGGCGATGACGATCCCGCCGGTGGACAGTGCCGCTGCGATCGCCGCGAGCCGGATCTTCTTGTTCTTGCTACTCCTCTTGGCCCACGCCCTGCCCATCTCTCACTTCCCATATGCGTTTCCCTTGAGCATTATTCGGGCGCGTTCGCGGCACCGACAGAGTCAAATGTCCCTACCGGCGGGTTACTTGAGGTGTCGTCGCTCACATCGCTGACTCCCCGGACTCCCTGACTCTTGCCTGACGCTAGGTCAACTCATGACCATGAGTGTCGTCGCCACGGGAGTGCCGAGCGTCCGAGAGTGTGTCAGCGCACGTCCTCCACAGACGTGGTGTCCACGTCGGCGGAGGAATACGGTGCTGGAGGCGGTGAGGTCCTGCCAGGCGTTGGTGCGGTGCTGGCGGCAGTGAGGTCCTGCCAGGCGATGCGCCACCGCAGCGCCGAGTGGGTGCCGCAGGTCGTGCGCGTACACTCAGATCGTGCGCGGCGAGCTCGGTCAGCGGGTCGCGGCGCGGGCGCACCAGCCCGGCGCGCTCCCCTTTGCGCAGCGTCGCGGGCCGGATTCCGAGCTTCCGTGAGGAGAACCACACCCTAATCGACTGTGTGTTACTCACCGGTCGGGACATTTGCCTCTGTTGACCCATGGTGTTGACATGAAAAATGAGCCGCGTCGCGGCAGAGGTGTGCCGCAGGCCCCGAGAGCGGTCATGTCGTAGATGAGTCGGACCTCACTCGGTGAAGTGTCGGATGAGTGAGAAGGAGCAGGGAATGCATCGCACGAAGCGCATGAGCCGCAAGAAACTGACCATCGTGTCGCTCGCAACTGTCCCCCTTGTGGCCGGCTTGGGCTTCGCCGTCACGCAGGCAGCGTTCGCGGGCACGAACGGACAGTCGGTCGAGCTCTGTCAGCCGAAGAGCGACTACCGCTACTTCATCATCCAAGGTCAAAACCAGGATGGTGCTCGTACAACTTACCGAAATTGGATACCAGGGTGGGAATGCCCACACCTTGCCGACTTCTACTGGAAGGGTCGTGTCGAAATCACCTGGCAAAACTCACCCACAAAAGGCATCCGGGACAGAACGACCACGTGCGACGTCCCAGAGGTCAGTGACCAGGACTCTGTCAAGTGCTTTGGCCCCGACAATTCCTCACAGTGAGATCGTTGATCAGCGGTGCGGGCGAGATGCCTGACCGTGTGCGTTCCGAGGTCCACGACTGCGACAACGGCGACCCCGGCAACCGGAGTTGGCGTCCCCCACTCGTTCTCGTTGTCGACCCTGACGGTACAGTCCGCGATGGAAAGCTCAAGATCATTTAACGGGCCCTGGACATGCACGGGTCCACGAACTCGTTCAGAAATCGTTCCGGAGACAACCGATGAAGCTCGCCAAGCATTGGATCCTCACCACCACGGCTCTCGTGGCCGTCACCGCCGGCGCGCTCTTGAGCGCGACGATCGGCCAGGCCGTACCTCCGCGGCACCCCCTCGCAGACGTCGACGCTCCCCCCGCACCGAAGTTCGTCCCCAACGGCAAGGTGAAGGTCCCTGTCGGCAACCGGCTCACCGGTGTCTATCCCGCCGAGGGCGTCCAGACCTACACCTGCACCGACGGCGCCTGGAAGTTGCTGGAGCCCGCTGCCATCCTCCGGGCCAAGAAGGACGGCCGCACCGTCGCCCTCCACTCCCGCGGCCCCGTCTGGGTGTCCACGGTAGACGGCAGCGCCGTCAACGCCATCCCCATCGCCACCTCACCCAAGCCCCGCGCCGTCCCTGCGCTCCTCCTGAAGTCCACCGCCACTCGCGGCACCGGGGTCTTCGCCGACGTCTCCTACATCCAGCGCCTCGACACCCGAGGCGGCGTCGCCCCCACCACCCCCTGCAAGGGCGCCGAGCAGACCAGCGTCCCCTACTCCGCCATATACACCTTCTACAAGCCCGCCAACTACAAGCCCGCCAAGTGATGCGATAAGGAGCAACGGCAGGGATCTCTCTGGACAGTCCGGAGCCGCCCCTGCCCTGCTGTGCACCCGGCGCCGCCTCGACACCTGAGGCGGCGTCGCCCCCACCACCGCCTACAAGGGCGCCGAGCCCGTACCGTAGGCGTCGGCCGTCGTAGAGCGTGATGGCGCTGTCGGTCGCGCACGAACTTGGTCAGCAGGCCCGGCAGCCCCCTGGCGAGGGTCGCAGGCTTTGACCGGGACACGTCAGCCCGTCGGCGGTCCGCCGGCCACGCCGCATCGTCCGTCACGGGGCCCGCCTCGGTGGTGGACGACGACTGGCGGATCGTCTTCGCCAACCTGGAGGCCGAACGTACCCTCTACAGCACTGAGGAGGAGCTGTTCGGGCGCGTACTGTGGGAGCTGCCCGCCCTACAACGGGTTCCCGACCTGGAGACCCGCTGCAAGAAGGCCGCCGGGGCCACGCCCCTGGGCTTCGACGTACGGATCGCGGCGGGGCGCTGCCATCACCTGCGGATCGTCACAGGACCCGACGGACGCACCCTCTACCTCACGGACATCACCGAAAAACGGCGAGACGAGGCCGCGCGAGCCGCCGCCGAGCGAGCCGCTTCCGAGCGCTCGGCCCGGATCGCCGAGCTCACCACGGCACTCGCGAAAGCGACGACGTCTCGTGATGTGGTGGACGCGGTCGCCCAGCGAGTGCTCCCACCGTTCGGCGCCACCGGCTTGGCTGTGATCGCCATCGAGGGCGACCGGGCGCACGTGGTGGGAGCCGTCGGCTACCCGCAGGCCTTGCTCGACGAGATCCACGGCCACCAGGTCGTTGCGGGCGATCCGGTCGGAGATGCTGTCCTGACCAGCACCCCGTGGTTCGTCTCCTCGGTGGAGGAGTACACGCGCCGCTACCCACACTGTGCCGACCGGCCAGGCGTGGCCGGAAAACAGGCCTGGGCGTTTTTGCCGCTGACCGTCTCCGGACGCACGTTCGCCGTCTGTACCGTGTCCTTCGACCGGCCGCGTCGTCTCTCCCATGACGAGCAAACTCTCCTGACCGCGATCAGCGCACTCGTCGCACATGCCCTGGAGCGGGCCAGGCTCTACGACGCCGAGCACACGCTCCCAGGAACTGCAGCGCGGCCTGCTCCCCGAGCGGCTGCCCCCCACTGCCCGCATGTAGGGCCGCCGCACGCTTCCTCCCCGCCGGGCAGGGCATGGACGTGGGCGGCGACTGGTACGACGTGATCCCGCTCTCAGCCGACCGTGTCGCGCTTGTCGTCGGCGACGTGATGGGCCACGGCCTGTCC
This sequence comes from uncultured Streptomyces sp., assembly GCA_946480485.1. The sequence continues at coordinate 5,962 of CAMLJW010000024.1, forward strand.
GAAGCGGCCACCATGGGTCGGCTGCGCACTGCCGTCAACACGCTCGCCGAGCTGGAACTGCCCCCCGAGGAGGTCATGAGCCACCTCAACGACATCGTCGGCGGCCTCGGAGTGGACTCGTACGCCACCTGCCTGTACGCCGTCTACGACCCCACCACCAGGGTCTGCACCGTCGCCGGGGCCGGCCACCCGCCACCCGCAGTCGTCTCGCCCGACGGCAGCGTGTACTTCCCGGACCTGCCACAAAACGCACCGCTCGGCGCGGGCACCCCACCGTTCGAAACGGTTGAACTGGAGCTGTCGAACGACAGCCTTCTCGTGCTGTACACCGACGGCCTGGTCGAGTCCGCCCACCGTGAGGTCGACCAGGGCATGGCCGATCTCGAGCAACTCCTGCACACAGTCGACCGCACGGACCTTGAACGACTGTGCGACACCCTCACAGCCGGGCTGCTTCCCCAAGAACAACCCACCTCCAACGATGACGCAGCCCTCCTCATCGCCCGTGTCCACTCGCTCGCCGCCGACCGGATGGCCGCCTGGCAGTTCCCCGAGGACCCGCGGGCGGCCGGGCAGGCTCGCCGGCGCATCCGGGAGCAACTGCGTGTCTGGGACCTCGAGGGCCTGACGATGACGACCGAACTCATCGCCAGCGAGCTGGTGGGAAACGTCGTGAGGCACGCGAAGGGCCCGGTGCGCCTCCGCCTGCTGCGCAGCGCCAGTCTGGTTTGCGAAGTCTCCGACGGCAGCCTGACCACACCCCGCATCCGCCGCGCAGCAGAGACGGACGAGGGCGGACGCGGTCTGCAACTGGTCGCAGCCGTCTCCCAGCGGTGGGGTACGCGCTACACGGCGGCCGGGAAGTGCATCTGGACGGAACAGGCACTCTCCGGAGGCACGAACGACCTGCTGTGGGATTCCGCGGCCCTGCTCGCCGTCGCCGAGTTCTGAGTAATCGCGGGGACGGGCGCGGACAGCATCGACGACCTGGTGCGACACGAAGTCAACTGAAACTGACACCGCCGGTGGGCCCATCACCCTGGGCGCAAGGACATTGAGTGGAACACTTGACTTCAGCAAGGCAGGCTGTAGTCATGCGGTCGCCCTTGCGCTCATCTGCCCCATCGGGAGTGGGTGGTCACAGCCGGGTCCTTTTCAGACTCGCGCAGTGTCTGCCGTTCGTGATCGTGCTGCTCACGCTGGGGATCGAGCTCTCGCCCGCACACGCTGTGATTACCGGTCCTCTTCTGGCCGCGTTGCCGGCATTGGCTTCACTGACGATGGGCCCGATAGGCACCCTCTCGACTGCGACGGGAGCTTTCGCTGTCACCGTGATGACGGCCGCCCTCCACCAGAGCTGGGGTGGCCAGGTCTTCAGCAACCTCCTGTCTCTCCTCGTGGTGTCGGTAGCCAGCGTCACCATGAGTAATGCCGTGCGCGCACGCAGGCAGAGCGAGCTCGACCAGGTTCGCCGGGTCGCCGAGGCAGCACAAAGGGTCGTCCTGCGACCGGTGCCGGCTCGGCTGGGTCCGGTGCAGATGGCCAGCATGTACCTCGCGGCAGAGACGGGAGCGCAGATCGGCGGCGATCTGTACGAGGCCGTGCAAACCCGGTACGGGGTTCGGATGATCGTGGGGGACGTCCGCGGCAAGGGGCTGCCTGCCGTGCGCTTGGCCGCAGCCGTGCTCGGTGCGTTCCGGGAGGCCGCGCACTATGACGATGAACTGGCGGAGGTGGTGAACCACTGCGCGGCTGCCCTGGAACGGGAGTGCGCCATGCCCGGTGCGGTCGATCAGGACGGGGAGGAAGACCACGCGGAGGATTTCGTCACCGTGCTCGTGGCTGAGGTGTCCGACACATTCGTGGTCCAGGTGGTCAATCGCGGTCATCCGCCCCCACTTGTACTGCGCCAGGGCAAGGTTGAGGCCCTGATAGCCGCCTCACCACTGCCTCCCCTGGGCCTGGAGGGTATCGTCACCGTTCCTCCTGCCAAGGCGGAGAGCTATACGTTCGCGCCCGGTGACCGTCTGCTGCTGCACACCGACGGCGTGATCGAAGCTCGCGGCCCTGACCACGATTTCTTCGCCCTTCCCGAGGCTATGGCAGCGGTGCACGCGTGTACCCCGCCGGAGTTCCTGGAACAACTGCACCAGGGATTGATCCGACACACCCGGGGCTACCTGGCGGACGATGCGGCGATGCTCCTCGTTGAACGGCTCGACGAAAGAGCGAAGTGCTCAACGGCCCTGTAGGCGACATGGGAGTATCCGGGTGCCCGCCTGCGGGGCGAGGTGCGGCGGCCGGGGCAGGGCGCCGCTGCGCGGAGCCGCGCCCGGGCCGCGCAGCGGCGCCCTGCCCCGGCGCCCCCGTGGTCACCACGGCGGGCGCGCGTGGACCAGGCGGGCCAGTGCCGTACCGATAAGGGGCGCGGCGAGCAGAGTGGCGAGCCAGAACGTGTCATGAGGCCCGGCCCGACAGATCACTCCAAGGGCGTGACGCGAGTCTAGGCCCCGCGCTTCACCTTCCTCCCCGCCCCCCTCTTGGCAGCCTTCTTGTCGGGCGCCTTCTTGTCGGGCGCCTTCTTCTTCGTCGTCTTCTTTGGCGTCTTCTTCGGCGTCGCGTGGACCGCGGCGTCCTCGCCCCGCGCCACCCTTGCCTTCTGCACGGACTCCTCCAAGGCCGCCATCAGATCAACGACCTGGCCCGCCGGGGCCTCTCGCTCCGGCGTCTCCGGCAGTGCATGTCCCTCACGTTTCGCCTTGATGACCTCAGCGAGCGCGTCTGTGTAGTGGTCGACGAACTCGTCGCCTTCGAGGTCGTCGCGAGCCATGGAATCAATGAGAAGCCGGGCCTCCTCGATTTCGTCGTCGGTCACCTCGACCGGCTTCGGGACCAGCTCGGAGGGGTCGCGTATCTCGTCGTCCCAGCGCATCGAGTGAAGGACAATCGTGTCCTGGAGAATACGCAGCAGACCCAGCCGCTCGCGGCCGTGCCACGCGAACTTCGCGATGGCCGCCTTGCTGCTGCGTTCCAGCGCCTGCCGCAGCAGCACATACGGTTTGCTGGCGACCGGGCCGTCGGCCTGCAGGTAGTAGCCGTCGCCGATCTGGATGGGGCGGATCGACTCGTAGGGGACGAACGCCACGATGTCGATCGCCTTCGCCGTGGGCAGCGGCAGGTCGGCGAGCTCTTCGTCCGAGACCGGGATGACCTGGTCTTTCGACAGTTCGTATCCCTTGCCGATCTCATAGTCGTCAAGCACCTGGCCGTCCAGCTCGCAGATCTTGCGGTAGCGGATCCGGCTCATGTCTTCCAGGTGGTACTGATGGAAGGCGATGTCGTGCTTCTCGGTCGCACTCACGACCTTGATCGGGATGGTTACGAGGCCGAAGCTGATGGCGCCTGACCAGACGGGGCGGGGCATGACGAACCTCCGTGGCAAGCCCCGAGCAGGCACCAGCCTATGGGAACCGTGGTCATTCTGCATGATTGCGCGTAGATGGTCCTCATTTGGGCACCCCGTCCACTTATGGCGACAGGACGGAGAAGATCATGGTCATCAAGAAACTCCACGACATGGGCATCCGCAGCGAACACGCCTACATGGCCGCCATCGGCAGCATCGGCCTCACGGTCGCGGCCTGGGCAGGCTCCCTCAAAATGGAACCCGGCACCGGCCTCGCCCGAGCCGACAGGTGGGGGCTGTTCATAGGCGAGTGGGCGCCCACCTTCTTCGGCCTCGGCCTCGCCCTCTCCCACTACGAGCAACACGACGGCACCCTCACCGCCAGCGTCCACGAAATCCGGGAGAGGAAGGCCGGCTGACAGCACGTCCGCCGGTTCGTGAGGGCGGGCGCCCGACCGGGACTGGACGGTCACACTTCCGCGTCCGTCTCAAAAGCCAGGGCGAAGATCTACTGCGCTTCACGCGTCTCGCCCTCCTCCTGCTCGAGGAGCGCCGCAGCGATAGCGTCCGGCTTCCCGTCAACTTGACCCGGTCCTGAAGGACCGGGTTTGGAGGTAGTGCCCGGCTGGCTGCTGGGTGGACTCCCCCGTCCAGACACTTCTTGCGTGCGATCGCAAGGCGGAGGCTCGCCCCGATACTGGCGTATCGGGGCGAGCCCGACAAGGCTGAAGCGCGCCCCTTGTACGGCTTTGCTTCCCTACTGCTTGCCATCGTGAGGTACGCCGTATCCGCCGCGGGCTTGAGCATCTGTCGAATCCGGCGGAGCCGGGGGTGTGACATCTGTCCATAGTGCGAGGGAGGGGACCGCTCTACCTTCGGTGCACGCGAGTTTTCGCGCCGGGTGATCCCCGGCCCCTCCTCGTCGGCCGGCTCGGCCGTCTCGACGAGCAGACGAGCAGACGAGCCCTCAACTCCCGTACGCTGGCAATCTCCACGCGCCCGGCGCACCACACCAGGAGACGAGCACGCGATGTCCGGAGGCAACGAGGGCGGGCAGGGCGGCTGTACGCCTGGCGGCCGTACGCCTGCTCCATGCCTCTCGGCCGTTGTCCAGGCCACCCCTGGAGTGCGGTCCCCCGTGCCCACCAACCGCACCCCAAAACGATGGGAGTAGCCCCCATGAGCGTCGCAGGCATGCGTCCCTCGCCGTCAACTGCCGACATCCGCCGCCATCAGATCACCGACAGGGAATCCGACGATCCGAGTGATCCCACATGCCACTGCGGCCGGTTGCTCATCAGATGCGGCGGCTGCCAGACCTTCCGATGCCTCGACTGCGACCCCTACCGCTCTGATGACTGCACCTTCACTCTCTGAGAATTCCCGCGACGCCGCAGTCGGCGACGGTTTCCCGCCCGAGGAGCCCTCGCCCGGCGCGTACGACGATGCCCCGCTCCCCGGGGACGAGGCACAGCAGCGGTACTACGTCGTGATCGGCAGCGAGGCGGCGCGCAGGGTCTGCGGTTCCCTGCAGTCGGCGGGGAACGTCGTATGCCACATGACGCAACCCACGGACGAGGAACTGCGCCAGGCCCTGGACCGGGAAGTGGCAGGCGTCGCGGTTCTCTTCGACGACGATGTCGAGTCCCTGCGCTACGCGCTCGCGGTCGAGCACATCTGTCCCAGCGTCACCCTGGTGGTGACGGTCTTCGACCGGACGGTCGCCGATCAGCTCGAGCGCACGGTCCCGAACTGCCGGGTCACCTCACCGGCCGATGTCGCCGCCCCCGTCCTGCTGGCCGCCTGCCTTCAGCCCGGCCTGCTGGCACTCAACCCGACGTCCTCGGGGCACGTCGGCGCCCACTGGGAGGAGGACGCCGTACGTCTCGAAACGTACCGGCCGCCGCGCTCCCTGAGATACCGGGCCCGGCTGGGCAAGATCAGGGGACAGCTGCGACCGCACGACGGCAGTTCACGGATCATGCTGACCGGTCTTGCCGGTCTCTTCGCGGTGCTGCTGGCGGACTGGACCTGGTCCGTGACTCTCAACCACCGGCCTCCGGTGGAAGCCCTCTTCGAAGCGGCGCGGACCCTGGCAGCCGTCGGCCCCGCAACCGCACACGGCGGGTCCGCCTACCTGGTGTTCACCAGCATCGCCATGCTGATCACCATCGTGTTCACCGCCGTCTTCACCGCCGGAATGGTCGACCGCCTGCTGGCACCGCGCTCGATCGGTATGGTCGGCCCCCGGGCACTTCCCCGGTCGGGCCACGTAGTGGTCGTCGGGCTCGGACAGGTCGGGTTCCGGCTGTGCACCCGACTGCAGCGCCTCGGCCTCGGTGTGATCGGGGTGGAACGCAACCCGGCGGCCCCCAACCTCCGGCTGGCAAAGGCACTCGGGATCCCCGTCGTCATCGCCGACGCCAGAGACAAGTTCGTGCTGCGCAAGCTCGGCCTCAACACGGCGCAGGCCATGGCCGCCGTCGCCTCCGACGACCTGGACAACATCGCGGTGGCCGTGGCCGCGCGGGCCGTCGCACCCGATCTGCGGGTCGTCATCCGGGCGGGCGACCATGAGGCCATCACCGAGACCCAGTCCCTGTTCAGTATCGGCATCGTCCACGACCTCGCCAGTCTGAGTGCCGCCTACACCACCGCGAGTCTGACCGGGCTGCGGCCACGCGGAGTGCTCGCACAGGGCAGGCGGCTGCTGGTGGAGGGCGCGAACGGGACATTCACCCAGTGGCCGCACACGACCCGGTGCGATCACCATCAGGACCAGGCATCGGGAGGGGCACCAGGTCAGGCACCAGGTCAGGCAGCACGGGGGACAAGCTGATGCGGCCATCGGCGTTCGCGCGCCCCGACTCTGCTCAGGACTGGTACGGCTGCTGCTGCGGTTGCCCGTACCTCTCGCCGTAGCCGTTCGCGCCCTGCGCCTGCAGCTGCTCCGCCTGCTCCTTCATCACTTTCTGCTCCGCTCCGCAGAAGGTGCACTGCGTTATGTACGTCGTCGAGAACGGGAACAACGGCACGAAGAACAGCGTGAATTTCGTGACGCGCTTCCTGAGCGTGTGCGCGGAGGGATTGGCGCAGTGGCCACACAGCAGTGTCAGTATCGCGAGCTGGTACAGGTATCCCTTGGTGCCAAAGATGATCATGCTGGTTCCCTCCCGGGTCGGCGCCTGCCGGCACAGTGCCGACACATGGCGAGGTGCGCTGACAGACCACAGCCGTGCACGTCGGTGAGCACTGATCTCACTGGGCGACTGCGTACGGCAGTGTCGTCTGACTGAACCCGTACGGTATCGCCAACGGCGTTTGCGGGTTCAGCTGAGGGCTGCGCGCCACTCCGCACGAAGGAGCAGAGGCGCGGAGTCCGTAGCAAGACACTCGCCACCGCGACCGTCGACCGGGCTCCCGCGGCACGCCCCCCGTCGTCGTCAAACAGGACGGCAGCACCGCCTCGCCGAGGCGAACACGGGAGAGAGTCGTTGACACCAGCGGAAAGACCAACTGTCCGCCAGGGGGACTCTTACTGTCCCTTGGCGGAGAAGCGCCGTATGTACCAGTTCTCGGGTGCCGGTGTCTTCAGTAAGCGCACCTGTCGTTATTTCAGGTGAAGCCCCCAGGCCAGTCATCCCGCTCGCGAAAAGATCGTCATACCCTTTTCACTGCTCGAGCAGTCCCGGAACGTTTGTGTGTCTGCTCATCTGGGCTTGGCGTCACCGTCGGGGGTTTGCATGATCCAGGGGTGGGCCGGTCGAGGCGGTTTTCTCTGCGTTTCTCGTGTCGGCCGGGTTCGTACTGCGTCGGTGCGCAAGGTTCTGTGCGGAGGCGCTGCGCTGGCCGTCGGTGTCGGAGCAGTTGTGACGGCAGCCGTACTCGTCCCGGCGGGCGTAGGTGTGCCGGTTACCCACGGGGTAGCCGCGCTGTCCCTCATGGGACGCGCCCGGAAGGCCACGGGAAGGGTACGTCTTCGCCTCACGTTGTTAGCCGTTTCGGTCGCAACAGGCGGCCTTCACCATCTTCTGGTCAGCCAGATCGCTTCCTCTCCGGCGTCTTCCACGGGTGTCCTGCAGTGCGTGGTTCGTCCGTTGGCAGGCGCCGGGATCGCCGCATGCCTGGGGATCGGTGTCGCTGCGCTGGTAGTGGCGGCCTCGGACAACAGCACGCCCCTGGTCTGGCTACGACGGCTGCTGGACGGATGGCTGATCGCGGGCTCCCTGCTCACAGTGGGCTGGGTCCTGCTGCTGCATCGTGCCGACCCGGGCGGTGATGTATCAGCATCACTCCTCGGGCTCGCACGCGTCGTGACGGACATTCTCGTACTGGGGCTCCTTGTCGCCCTGCGCTTCTGCCTGCAGCGCGCAGAGCGTACGGCGGCCACGGTGGGCGCAGTGGCCATCCTCATCTTGTCCGCGGGCGACATGCTGCGCATCCTCTTGCCCGCACCGGGCGCCTGGTGCGGGATTCCGCTCGCGGAAGCCTGTTCGATGACCGGATTGTCCCTTATTGCTGCCTCGCCGTGGCTGAGAGGCGGCGCCAGCATCGTGGGACCCGACCAGCGGATGATGCCCGTCATCGGGGTGGTGGCAGCCTTTGTGCCCGTCACCGTCTGCGCGTTGGCGATGGCAGCCCACGCTGCCGCCGGCGGCTCCGTCGACCTCGTGATGGCGGGCTTGGCCGCCTCGGTCCTGCTCGCACTCGGCACGCGGCAAGGCGTCACCCACGCCGACCATCTGCGCATCACACAGGAGGCGGCAGCCCGTGACGCCCACTACCGCATGGTGGTCGAGGGCACGTTGGATGTGATCACTATCGTCAGCTTGGACGGGCGTGTGCTCTATGTCAGCCCGGCAGCCCATCCGATCTTCGGCTACCGGCCCGAAGAGCTGACAGGCACCCGCCTGCCGCTGTACTGCCACCCGGAGGACCGCGCGACGCTGATGCAGGCCGTCCAGACCCTTCGCCAAGAAGTGGACTCGGGCATCCGCGGCCCGGGCCACCGCGTGTCCTGCCGGGTGCGAACCGCCGACGGACGATGGAGCCACGTCGAATCGACGATCAGTCACCACCCCGAGGGAATGATCTTCATCAGTCGGGATGTGAGCGAACGCGTCGCGCAGCAGGCGCAGCTGGAGCACCTGGCCTTTCACGACGCACTGACCGGCCTCCCCAACCGTGCCCTGTTCACTGACCGGGTCGCCCACGCCCTGCGGAAGCGGAGCACAGGCACAGCCCCGCCCGTAGTGCTCTTTGTGGACCTGGACGGCTTCAAGGCCGTCAACGACTCGGCCGGGCATGCGACGGGCGATGCACTCTTGACCCACGCCGCCCGACGGCTCCAGGCATCCGTACGGGCGGCGGACACCGTCGCCCGCCTCGGCGGCGACGAGTTCGCAGCCCTCCTGGAATGGGAGGCCGGCACGAATCCCGCCGGCGCGCAGGATGTCGCCCGGAGGATCCTGGCCGCTCTGACGAAACCGTACCGGCTCGGCAGCACGGATGCGGTCGTCTCGGCCTCCATCGGGATGGCAGTGGCCGTCCCGGGAATCACACCGGAACAGCTCCTCCACCACGCCGATGTGGCCATGTACGCGGCCAAGGCAGCGGGCAAAGGACGCATCCGTATCCACCACTCGCAGTCACCGCACGTGGGAACATCCGGCATGCACTCATGACTTCTCCCTCCGGAGCCTGACCCGGGGCGCGGGGAGCATCACCGGCGTGCCCCGGCCTGAGCGGGTGTGGCTGCGCCTCGGGCCGGGAAAATCGGGAGGAGTCTTCGGATCCTGCACGCCCATGTCCGCAGGGCCTCTGGGGCCGCTCAAGGGACACCCCATGTTGCCCGCCCCCCATACAGAGGGACGAGGGCAGGTGGAACGCGAGGGGAGTCCATGCGCCCAGTCGATCGCTTCCAGGGCCGGCGCCGCCTGCTCAGGGCATCTGGCCACGCGTACGAGACAAACGCCAGACACCTGCAGAAATCTTCGCAGGAGTGTCACAAGGCATGCACACAGTCTTGCGAATGCCTGGTTAGCGTTGCTGATTGCTCGATCCCACGTGCGATCGTGACCAAGCCGCGGTCTGGCGGGCCGATGGCGCAAGCAACTCAGGAAGACCGCAGATGGACTACTGCTCCTCGTGTCATCGGCACCTCAACGGCGCACTGGTGTGCCCCGGGTGCGGCGACGTCGCTCCAAACATCGCTCCGGTCACTGCCGATGGTCGCACCGTCCCGACCCCGGTCGGCATGCCGGCGACGACGGGCGCGGCGGTGAGCGAAGCGGCGGCATGGGAGTTCACGGCCTCGAACACGTGGCACGACGGCCACCTTTATGAGGAGGCAGCGGTCGGGGCCGGCATGGACGAGGCCCCGCCGACCGGCCCGTCCGGCGGCTTCGAGGGTGCGACGCCCGCGCCGCAAGGCCGAGCGGCGAGGCGCCGCCAGATGGCCCTCTGGAAGAAGAAACAGCGCCGGGCCGTGGTCGCGACTGCCGTCGCGCTGGTCGGAGGCGGCCTGAGCGTCGCCGCGATGGACCGGCCGACCGCCGACCGAGCGCAGGCGGCCGCGGCGCCGGAGGACACGAGCATCGGCGCCGCGGAAGAACAGGCGGCTGACCACACCCGCCCGGCCGAGACACGGCCCGACGCTCACCGCTCCTTGACAACTCCTCCCCCGCGGTCGACCGCAGCCAACCCCCCGCGCCGCCAGTCCGTCGCTGTCGCGCCCCGCACCATGCCCAAGACGGAGCCGGACGCCGCCGCACCTCCTCGTTCGACGATGACGCCGACCCCGCAGCATCCGGCCGCCTCCCCGCCCTCCGATGGAGCGGCCCCCGACCGCACCCGTACGGCACCGGAGCGGAAGTCCGCGCCCACGGCCACCGACGACACGGACTCGGGAACCTCCCAGGCGAGCCCCGCGCCGACGACCACGTCGCCGCCGCAGCTCTGCCTGCTCACGGTGTGCCTCGGCTGACCACGGGGTGGGGCTACGGCGCGAAAACTCGCCGGTAGTCGCCTGCGGTTCGCCGGTTGGTGATTGTGGGGTCAGCGGTGGGCGTTCGGCCTCCGATGAGGTGGCTGGTCCGGGGCCGGGCGGGGCTTCACGGCGGGGATCTCCCGACTGCGGGACTCGTCGGCGGCGAGGGTGAGCGACTCGCCGTAGTGGCCGATCCTCAGCGAGGGACCGGCCAGCAGTGTGTACATGACCGCCGTCGCGTGCACCTCCACCCTCAGGCACCGGTCCCGCACCTGCAGGTTGAAGGCGAGCCGGCGCAGCTTCTCCGGCAGGCGGGGCGTGAATTCGAGCGTGTTCGCGCTCCCCGGAGCGAGCTGTCCCGAACTCGCGCGGCGCATGCCGCCGAAGCCGGCGACCAGGGCCGTCCACGTCCCGGCCAGGGAGGCGATGTGCAGCCCGTCGCGGGTGTTGTTCTCCAGGTCGTCAAGGTCCATCAGCGCCGCCTCCGTCAAGTAGTCGTAGGCGAGGTCCAGATGACCGGTGTGGGCCGCGATGACTGCCTGCACGCAGGCCGACAGGGACGAGTCGCGGACGGTGAGCGGCTCGTAGTAGGCGAAGTTGCGAGCCACGTGCTCTTCGTCGAAGAAGCCGGCGCATGTGTACATCGCGAGCACCAGGTCCGCCTGCTTGATGACCTGCTTGCGGTAGAGGTCGAAGTAGGGGAAGTTCAGCATCAGCGGGTACTGGTCGGGCCGGGTTGCCGCGAAGTCCCAGTGCTGGTGGCGGGTGAAGCCGGCATGTTGTTCGTGCACACCGAGATCGTGGTTGTACGGGATGTTCATGGCGTCGGCGGCGTCCCGCCAGGCCGCGCTCTCCTCCTCGTCGACACCGAGCGCGACGGCCTGCTCGGGGTGAGTCTCGACGATGTCGGCAGCCGCGAGCAGGTTGGTGCGGGCCATCAGGTTGGTGTACGTGTTGTCGTCGGCGATCGCGCTGTACTCGTCGGGCCCGGTCACGCCGTCGATGTGGAACGCTCCGTGCCCGTCGTGGTGGCCCAGCGACCTCCACAGCCGGGCTGTCTCCACCAGCAGTTCGACCGCGGTGTCGCGAGCGAACTGCTCGTCACCGGTGGCGGAGACGTAGCGCACCACGGCATCGGCGATGTCGGCGTTGACGTGGAAGGCGGCGGTGCCGGCGGGCCAGTATGCGGAGCCCTCCGAACCCTCGATCGTGCGCCAGGGGAACGCCGCGCCCTGAAGGCCCAGTTGGGCCGCCCGCTCCCGCGCGGCGGGCAGGGTCGAGTGGCGCCAGCGCAGCGCCTCGGCCACAGCGTCGGGTGAGGTGTACGTCAGCAGGGGCAGGACGAACGTCTCCGTGTCCCAGAAGGCATGGCCGTCATATCCGGAGCCGGTGAGTCCCTTCGCCGGAATCGCCCGCTGTTCCGCCCGCGCACCGGCCTGCAGGACGTGGAAGAGCGCGAAGCGGACGGCCTGCTGAATCTCTTCGTCGCCGTCGACCTCGACGTCCGCGCGGGCCCAGAAGGCGTCCATATAGGCCCGCTGTTCGTCCACGAGCCCTGACCATCCCGTGTCGGTGGCCGCCGCGAGCGCCGCGTCCACCTGGTCGCTCACAGCCGGCAGCGACCGCGCACCCGACCAGCCGTAGGCCACGAACTTCTCCAGGCGCAGCCGCCGGCCCGGTTCGAGGACGGAGGTGACGGTGAGCCGGGCGACGTCGCCGCCGGACTCGCTGCTCGTACGGGTGCGCTCGGGCCCGCTGACCACGTGGTCGGCGGCGGTGGCGACGCGCAGCCCGCTGCGCCGGGTGCAGTGTACGAGGCGCAGGCGCCTGCCCTTGGCGAAGTGCTCCTCCGCTGCGAGCGGCGATTCGAGTACCGCTGCGGCGCGGGGGTCCTTCGGCGACGTCGGCAGCTGCTCGTTGGCGACGAGTTCCGACTGGACCACGACACGGACCGGGCCCTCGACGGCCTCGACCTCGAAGGCGACGGCGGCCATCGCCCGCTGGGTGAAGGACACCAGCCGGGTGGAGCGCACCCGTACGGTGGTGCCGGCCGGGGAGGTCCACTCGCAGGTGCGCCGCAGCACGCCCGCGCGCAGATCCAGTACCCGCTCGTGGGAGAGCAGGCGTCCGTAGCGCAGGTCGAAGGGCTCGTCGTCCACCAACAGGCGGATGATCTTGCCGTTGGTCACGTTGATGACGGTCTGTCCGGACTCCGGGTAGCCGTAGCCGGCCTCCGCATAGGGCAGCGGGTGGACCTCGTGGACGCCGTTGAGATAGGAGCCGGGCAGGCCGTGCGGTTCGCCTTCGTCGAGGTTGCCGCGCCAGCCGACATGGCCGTTGGACAGCGCGAACACCGACTCGCTCTGCGGCAGTACGTCAAGGTTCAGCGACTTCTCGCGCAGGCACCAGGGCTCGACCCCGTAGGACGCGTGGGTGATCACGCCTCGGCCCCCAGTTCGGAGAGGTCCTTGACGACCCGGTCCGCGCCATGGGCGCGCAGGGCGTCGGCCTGACCGACGCGGTCCACACCGACGACATGGCCGAAGTGACCGGAGCGTCCCGCGTCCATGCCGGCCAGCGCGTCCTCGAAGACGGCGGCCTGCGACGGCTCGACGCCGAGGTCGCTCGCCGCGGCCAGGAACGTATCGGGGCGTGGTTTGCCCGGCAGGTGCCGCTCGGCGGCGACGACGCCGTCGATCCGTACGTCGAAGAGGGATTCCGCGCCGACCGCGCGCAGTATGTCGCGGCAGTTGGCGCTGGAGGACACCACGGCGGTGTGCAGGCCGCCGGCCCGTACGGACTCGATGTAGCGCAGGGTGCCCTCGTAGGCCTCGACACCGCCGGTACGGATCTTCTCCAGCAGGAGGTCGTTCTTGCGGTTGCCCAGTCCGTGGACCGTGGATTTCTCCGGGGGGTCGTCGGGTCGGCCTTCGGGCAGCTCGATGCCGCGGGAGGCGAGGAAGGAACGTACACCGTCGGCGCGCGGCCTGCCGTCCACGTATTCGTCGTAGTCCCCGACCGGGTCGAACGGGCAAAAGCCCTCCCCTTCCCAGCGCCGCAGGAACGCGTCGAAGGCCTCCTTCCAGGCGGCCGCGTGGACGACGGCTGTTCTGGTGACGACCCCGTCCAGGTCGAACAGGCAGGCCCGGATGGTGTCCGGAAGACCGAGCTTTGTCATACGGGAAACCTTCCCGGTGGGACACGCCGCAGCGCCCCCCACCCGCTGTTGGCCGGGGCGACCTCGGCGCGAGCCTCCTCGATCATTCGTCGTTCTCGTCAGGGACGCGGTGCACGGCCGCCTCTTCGGCAGAGGCCGCGCCGCCGTCGACACCCACGTCCTCGGCGATCAGATCCTTCCCGGTGTCCTCGTGGGCGCCCTCGTCGGGAGCGACGAGCCGGCCCGCGCGCCGATCCCCCACCTCGTCGTCCAACGGCTCGCCCTCGCCGCCCGGCAGGTCGCCCACGTCGTCGGTGCCGTCGGGCTCTTCCAGGGCCGGATCAGCTCGCTCCGCCAAGAGCCGCCGGTCCAGGCTCTCGCCCTCCCACTGCTCCCGCGCGGTCGTGCCCTCGTGCTCCACTCCGAGCGGACGTTCGGGCGGCGACCAGCCTTCCTCGTACGGGTCGGATCCCCGTTCGTTGAGCGTGTCCTGCGGATCGAGGATGCCCTCGTCCTCACGCCCTTCCGGGCCCTTCGGCCGGTAGACGTCGTCACCCATGACTCCGTCGTGGTTCTGGCTGCCCATGATGTTCGTTGCCTTCCGGACGTGGTCGTGCCGTGCAGCCCACGTATCCAGGCTGAGGCAAGCCACACCTACCGGCCCGCGGACAGCCCCGGTGAACACGATGCGTGAGAACGCCGTCCAGGGCCGGTCACCGTCCCGGGACGCCATTCCGGTCCTGTACGAGGGGGCCGACGGCGTGCGGTGCGGTGGCCTTGGCATGCACGACTGGGGTGAGGCCGGGCGTGGCATGCACGTCCTATGGGGGCCGGATAGGCCATCGTGAACCGGAAAAGGGCTAAGAGCTGAAGGTCGACTCGAGAAGGATGGCGATGGCCGCAGTGACGGAGCCGGTCTCCCCCGTACCAGTGGCAGGACGCAGCAGGGGCCAGGTGATCGTTTCTTGGGTGACGACCACGGATCACAAGAAGATCGGGCATCTCTACCTCATCACGTCGTTCGGGTTTTTCCTCCTCGGCGGTACGCTGGCGTTGGCGGTCCGGGCCGAACTGGCCCGTCCCGGGCTGCAGTTGCTGTCCCAGGAGCAGTACAACCAAGCGTTCACGCTGCATGGCACGGTGATGCTGTTGTTGTTCGCGACGCCGACCTTCGCCGGTTTCGCCAATGCGGTCATGCCGTTGCAGATCGGCTCACCGGATGTGGCCTTCCCCCGGCTGAACATGCTGTCCTACTGGCTGTTCCTCTTCGGCGGGCTCATCGTCGTCAGCAGCCTGCTCACTCCGAACGGCACCGCGGACTTCGGATGGACCGCCTACGCGCCCCTCAGCGGTGGGGAGCGCACCCCGTACGTCGGCGGTGACATGTGGATCATGGGGCTGGCGCTGTCCGGCTTCGGCACCATCCTCGGCGCGGTCAATTTCATCACCACGATCCTCTGTATGCGCGGTCCCGGCATGACGATGTTCCGTATGCCGATCTTCACTTGGAACGTGCTGCTGACCTCGGTCCTGGTGTTGCTGGCCTTTCCGGTGCTGGCCGCCGCACTGCTGGTGCTGGAGGCCGACCGACGCTTCGGGGCCCAGGTCTTCAACCCGGAAAACGGCGGGGCCCTTTTGTGGCAGCACTTGTTCTGGTTCTTCGGTCACCCCGAGGTCTACATCCTGGCGCTGCCGTTCTTCGGCATCGTGACGGAAATTCTGCCCGTGTTCTCCCGCAAGCCGATCTTCGGTTATCTGGGTCTGGTCGGCGCGACCATCGCGATCACCGGTTTGTCAGTCGTCGTATGGGCGCACCATATGTTCGCCACCGGCGCGGTACTGCTGCCCTTCTTCTCCTTCATGACCTACCTCATCGCCGTGCCGACCGGCGTGAAATTCTTCAACTGGATCGGCACGTTGTGGAAAGGCTCTATTTCGTTCGAGACGCCGATGCTGTGGGCGGTCGGCTTCCTGGTGACGTTCCTCTTCGGTGGGCTGACCGGTGTCATCCTCGGCTCGCCACCGCTGGACTGGCATGTCACCGACAGCTACTTCGTAGTGGCGCACTTCCACTACGTGCTCTTCGGCACGATCGTCTTCGCGATGTTCGCCGGCTTCCATTTCTGGTGGCCGAAGATGACCGGCACGATGCTCGACGAGCGCCTGGGGAAGATCCATTTCTGGACGCTGTTCGTCGGCTTCCATACGACGTTCCTCGTGCAGCACTGGCTCGGCGCCGAGGGTATGCCCCGCCGCTACGCTGACTACCTGGCCGCCGACGGCTTCACCGCCCTGAACACCGTTTCCTCCATCGGCGCCTTCCTGCTGGGCTTGTCGACCCTGCCTTTCCTCTACAACGTGTGGAAGACCGCCATGTACGGCAGACGCATCGAGGTGGACGACCCCTGGGGGTACGGCAGGTCCCTGGAATGGGCCACTTCCTGCCCACCGCCACGCCACAACTTCGTCACCCTGCCCAAGGTCCGCTCCGAGTCGCCCGCGTTCGACCTGCACCATCCGCGGGTCTCCGCCCTTGATCAGAAGGCGTACACCGGGCGACGTGACGCCGTGGACCCGTCCGCCGGCGACAACTTCGACCGCCCATGAGCCGGGACGACAACATGCGCGATGTGTCACCCCAAGCCGCGGCGGCAACTGTCAACGAGGTCGAAGGCTTTTTGCTCCTCCAGGCCGAATGGAAAACCGCACGCCGTGAGGGGGAGGAATTCGCCGACCGGATGCCCTGGCTGACGGCCGCCCAGCGCGAGGAGGTGGCCCGCCAGTACGCCGAGCAGCGTATGCGGCTCACCCGGCAGACACTGCGGGCGGTGGTGTCCCGCGCCCACTCGCTGCGGCGTGAGTACGAGAACCGCTACAGCGAGCTACGGGACAGACTCCTGAAGCTGAGCACTCTCGTGTTGTGTGCCGCGGTGCTCTGGACAGCCTGCCTGACCGTCTGGGCGTACCCATGTCTCGGCGAATGACCGCCAACTCCCCGTGGTGCCCTCTTCGAGCCGGCGCAGTCAGGACTTCCTTTCTCCTACTCCCCTCGACGTGTCGGAGTACTGCCCCGGCCGGGCGGAAGGGGGCGTTGTCGTGGGGGACCACTGACCTGACCCCCCGCATCAAGTTAGGTTCACCTTAGTTTAAGGTTGCCGACGAGCCACCTGTCACCGCTCGAAGGGAACCTGATCATGCCCCGCCCCCTGCGGGTAGCCATAGTCGGAGCCGGCCCCGCCGGGATCTACGCCGCCGACGCGCTGCTGAAGTCCGAGGTGGCCGCCGAACCCGGCGTGTCCATCGACCTCTTCGAGCGGATGCCCGCCCCGTTCGGCCTGATCCGCTACGGCGTGGCACCCGACCACCCACGCATCAAGGGCATCATCGAAAATCATGTCGCCAGCGGGCTGATCTACGTCAATTCCCATGCCGAGGACTGGAAGAGCACCGAAGTGCGGCCGCTGCTTGACCGCTACCTTCGTGGTTCCAACGGCGTAGAGGCCAT
>CAMLJW010000025.1 GCA_946480485.1 uncultured Streptomyces sp.
CCATGGGGTGGGACCCACGCCGCCCCGGTCGCGTCTACTCAGGCAACGACGGCGGCGTCCATCGCTCCGACTCAGCCGGCGACGGCTGCCGGGTCAAGTCCCGCCACCAGCCGTACACCCAGCTCTACAGCGCAGCGATCACAACGGCTCGCTGCGCTCCTGGGACGGAGAGAAGTCCAACGAGTACCTCGTCGGCGACGGCGAGGAGGATGTCAGCAACCCGAGCGACGTGGACCACGTCTGCGCCTGCTACCAGTACGGCAACCGCGTATCGCCGGGGAGCAGTCGGCGAGTCGGCGCGTCAGCTGTGTGAGCGACGCCACGTCAAGTAACCCGCCAGTAGGGACATTTGACTCTATCGGTGTCCCGACAAGTCCGAATAATCCTCAAGGGAAACACCAAGGAAACTCTTGAGAAGCGGAGTAGGACGTGGCCAAGAGAAACAGCAAGAACAAGAAGATCCGGCTCGCGGCGATCGCGGCGGCACTGTCCACCGGCGGGATCGTCATCGCCCTGCTGCCATCGGCCAACGCGGACCAGAGCGACCAGAGGGCGCCCCAACCGACGGCGAAAACCGCGAATGCCGACGCGGGTAACAGGCACTTCATTCACATAGCGACCCATGGTGCTCCCTCTTGGGATGCTAGGGCGTGGCTGTATGACGGCAAGGGAACGGAAGTCTACAGCTGGAAGGAACTGAACAAGTTCGGCAATTATGTGCAGTGGGAATTCACAGACGGTAACGACGGCGGCAGCATCACGGTGGAAATCGATGCGGTGAGGAAGCTGACAGAAACATTCGATCTTGATCGGGATCAGTGTTTTCTGGTCGATGCGGGCGGCTTCCCGAAATATACGGGTGACAGTGTCACCGGTGGCTGTACCTCGGAGTGAGAGGGTATCCGGAGTTTTCCCGCCATGATCTGTTGCCAGGCCTGGTCGACTGCGGGCTGATTGGCCTCGGCGTATTCAGCCCATGCCGGTGATCTGACGCCGAGTTAGAGAAAGGTGCCGTTGACCTGTTAAGGATGCGATGGTGACGTCGTATCCGAGCAGAGATCAAGGGCACCTTTCTGGTGAGCGAGCGTACAGGGTGGAGCCGTCGGCTGGTTGTGGCCGCCGAGGGGCAGGTCGGACATGCGGGTGTGGTGCTGCTGCACCAGGTCGCCGACCGGGTCGGGCTGACCGCGGCGCTTGCCGGGCTGTTCCCTGTGGGGGGAGCGCAACCTGGCGTGACCGCGCGCACCTGGTCGTGGCCTTGGCCAGCAGCATCGTGCTGGGGCCGGCGAACCCGTCGGAATCGTGTAAAAGGGGGTCCGGTTGCAATAGCGCGCAATCGGGCGAGGCATGCGCCGGAGTCCACCTTCACGCAAGTGGCAGAAGTCCAGGTGCAGCGAGGGTGGCGCCGACACCTGTGTAGCACTCGCCACCGACGGCGCGTCGCACCCACCTGTGTGAGAGTGACACCCCCGCGACCGTTATCGTCACCACGCCGGTGGCGCTGCGTGCTTTCCTCCGTGGCATCAAGGAGGCGGGGAAGAGCGGCTGACCGGGCGCGGGCAAGGTGTGCTTGGTCTGCGGTGCCACGAGCCGCGTGGCGCAGAACGAGACACCCTCGCGCCGTGTTTTGCCCCGAGCCGATGGCTTCCGAGACTATGGCCGCATGGCCTCCTTGAAGCAGTTCGACCCCGCGTCCGGGACCCGCGATTTCCTCGCCGCCGAGTTCGAGCGGCGCGAACGCGCTTTCGCGGCCATCCGCACCGTGTTCGCCCGCTACGGCTTCCAGCCGCTCCAGACCCCGGCGTTTGAGCGGCTGGACGTGCTCACCGGCAAGTACGGGGACGAGGGCGACAAACTGATCTTCAAGATCCTTCGGCGCGGTGAGCACGAAGCCACCGGAGAGGCCGACCTTGCCCTTCGCTACGACCTCACTGTCCCTCTGGCCCGCGCGGCAGCGGCGTACGGCAGCCAGCTTCCGTCGCCGTACAAGCGGTACGCCATCGCGCCGGTATGGCGGGCAGACCGGCCGGGCAGGGGACGGTTCCGCGAGTTCGTCCAGTGCGACCTGGACATCGTGGGCTCATCCTCGCCGCTGTCCGACGCCGAGATTGTCCTGGCGCTGCATGACGCCCTTGAAGCGCTCGGCGTACCGGAGTTCCGTTTCCTGGTGAACTCCCGGCACGCTCTGTTCGGTCTGCTGGAGGCGTACGCCGTCCCGGAGGAGCTTGGTGCCGGTGCACTGATCACCTTGGACAAGCTCGACAAGCTCTCGCCGGAGGCTGTCGTAACCGAGCTGGTGGCCAGCCGTGGCCTGTCACCGGAGGTGGCACAGGGTTTGGTCGATGACCTCACCGCGCCCGATGCTGTTGAGCGGGTGAGGGGAGAGCTGAAGTCCAGTGAAACCGGTCAGGCTGGTTTGGCGGAGGTAGACCGACTGCTGGAACTCACCAAGGACGCGATCCCCGCCGAGCGCATCGCGTTCACGCCAAACCTCGTGCGCGGGCTCGACTACTACACCGGCATCATCTTCGAAGTAGTCGCCCCCGGCATGCCCGGATCGATCGCATCCGGTGGCCGCTACGACGGTCTCATCGGCCGCCTCGGGGGCAAGGACTCCCCCGCCTGCGGCGGCTCACTGGGCATCGAACGCATCCTGCCCCTGCTCTCACTGGCAGACGAAGTCACCTACTCACAGATTGACGTGACCGTCACGGTCATGGGCGAGGATCAGGCCGCCGACACCTTCCGGCTTGCGGCCGAGATCCGCCGTGCCGGAGTCCGCACAGGTGTCTATCTCGGGTCGAGTGGGAAGTTCGCCAAGCAGATGAAATGGGCCAGCGACCAGGGAGCCCGTTTCTGCGTGATCTACGGTGCGAACGAACGCGAAGCCGGTACGGTCACGCTGCGGGACATGGACAGTGGCGAACAGGTCCAGGTCCCGATCGATCAGGCTGCCGCAGAACTTGCACGGCGGTGCGCACCATCCAGTTGACGCGTAGCGGACCCATTCCGCTGCCGACTCGTTCCGAGGAGGAGCGGATGGGAACGCAAGGCGATCGCATCTTCCAGATCACTGCCGAGCGGGGGTTTCCGGACCCCTGGCTCAGCTTCGGGGACTCCCTATGCGATGAGGCAGCCCTGAGCACGGAACTGACCCGTGCCATCAGCAAGGCCCGCAAGGAGCCCGCCGACGGGACGCGCGCAGAGGCGACCCGGGTCTTCCAGGCGAAGAAGGCGAACCTTCGCCGCTGCGCGGGCAACTTGGACCAGGTCCTGAGCGACTACGACGCGTCCGGCATGTGGGGTGTGCTGGACGAGCGAGCCGGCAGGCTCAACGTCGCGGATGTGCTGGAGACTTGGGGCCGCACCCAAGCGCTGCACCCGTTCCCCGTCGTGCTCAGAAGCCTTGAGTTCAACTGGGGCTACATGAAGGAGCACGGCGTCCGGGCGTTCTACGAGATGACGTGACGCTACGTCTCGCGGCTCCAGGAGAACACCGAGCGGTGGCATGAAGCCTGGAACGGCGAAGTCGCCACCGGCATGGTGGACCGCATCACGTCCATCGAATGCGATCTCGCCAGCATCGAAGCGCCGATGCACTGCGACGTGTGCAAGAAGACGATCACGGCGCTGCTGTACCTCGACGAGTAGCCCGCGGTAACGCAGTCGGCATGGAGGAGGCCCCCGCTCCGGCACTCGACCTGTCCAGGTTCGCCAGCCGGAACGGGGGCCTCTCTGTCCCGCCGGAGTCCACCTTCACAGCGGGCACGGGCCCACCGCGCCCGGGCGGCCACCGCGGTGAGAGGGGCGGCCACTGCGGTGCGGGGCGGCTGCTGTGGTGCGGGGGCGGCGGCTGCACCCGGACGGACGGGATGAGAGTGCGTATGATCCTTTATCGGCCGATATTTGCCGGTAATGGAACAGTGCCTCGGTGCCGGGGCCACAGCGCACTCTGAGGAGGCACTCCATGCGTGGAGCCACGCACGCCGGATGGACCGCGGGGGCGGCGGCGGTAGCCCTCGCGGCGACCGCATGCGCCGGGGCACAAGGCGGCGAGGGCAGTGGCGGTGGCGGCACGGGGATCGTGAGTTCCTCGTGGGGCGACCCGCAGAACCCGCTGGAGCCGGCCAACACGAACGAGGTGCAGGGCGGCAAGGTCCTCGACATGATCTTCCGCGGGCTGAAACGGTACGACGCCCGGACCGGCGAGGCCGAGGACATGCTCGCCCAGAAGATCGAGACCTCGGACTCGCGGAACTTCACCGTCACCGTCAAGGACGGCTGGACGTTCAGCAACGGAGAGGCCGTCAGCGCCAAGTCCTTCGTCGACGCCTGGAACTACGGCGCGAGCCTCAAGCACCACCAGCGGAACGCGTACTTTTTCGGATACATCGAGGGATACGACAAGGTCCACCCGGAGGGCGGCGGCAAGCAGAGCGCGGACACACTGTCCGGGCTGAAGGTCACCGGCGAGCGCACCTTCACCGTCAGGCTCAACCAGAAGTTCTCGAGCTTCCCCGACACCCTCGGGTACGCGGCCTTCTCGCCCCTGCCCAGGGCGTTCTTCGACAACCACGCGCTCTGGCTGAAGAAGCCGGTCGGCAACGGCCCGTACATCGTCGACTCGTACACCAAGGGCTCGCAGATGTCCCTGCGCAAGCGGGACGACTACCCCGGTGACGACAGGGCCGAGAACGACGGCGTGGACCTCAAGGTCTACACCGACAACAACACCGCCTACACCGACCTGATGGCGGGCAACCTGGACCTGGTCGACGACGTCCCGGCCTCCCAGCTCAAGAACGTCAGGAGCGATCTCGGCGACCGGTACATCAACCAGCCCGCCGGCATCATCCAGACCCTCGCCTTCCCGTTCTACGACAAGGCCTGGAAGAAGGACGGCATGGCGAAGGTCCGCAAGGGGCTGTCCATGGCGATCGACCGTGAGCAGATCACCGAGACCCTCTTCCAGAAGACCCGGACCCCGGCCACCGACTGGACCTCACCCGTCCTCGGCGAGGACGGCTACAGGACGGGGCTGTGCGGCGAGGCCTGCGAGTACAACGCCGCTGAGGCGAAGAGGCTGATCAAGGAGGGCGGCGGACTCCCCGGCGGGCAGATCAAGATCACCTACAACGCGGACACAGGCTCCCACCGGGAGTGGGTCGACGCCGTCTGCAACTCCATCAACAACGCGCTCGACAACGACAGGGCCTGTGCCGGGAATCCGATGGGTACGTTCGCCGACTACCGGAACCAGATCACGCGGTCCAAGTTGTCCGGCCCCTTCCGGGCCGGCTGGCAGATGGACTACCCGCTGATCCAGAACTTCCTGCAGCCGCTCTACTACACCAATGCCTCCTCCAACGACGGCAAGTGGTCGAACGCCGAGTTCGACCGGCTCGTCGACGAGGCCAACGCCGAGACCGACCCGGCCAAGGCGGTCAAGCTCTTCCAGCAGGCCGAGGAGGTCCTCAGGGACGACATGGGCGCCATTCCGCTCTGGTACCAGAACGGCAGCGCCGGCTACTCGGAAAGGCTCTCCGACGTGACGTTGAACCAGTTCAGCGTGCCCGTCTACCACCAGATCAAGGTCAACTGAGCGACGGAGGTCAGTGACCGAGGTCGTTGAGCGACCGAGGTCGGCCGAGCCGCGCGGAACAGCTGTCCTCGGACGGCGTCCCACACCCCTCACCCCCAACCCCACTTCGGAGTGTCCATGGGACGGTACGTGATCAGGCGTCTGCTCCAGATGATCCCGGTCTTCTTCGGCGCCACGCTGTTGATCTTCCTGATGGTGAACGTGATGGGTGACCCCGTCGCGGGTCTGTGCGGCGACCGGCAGTGCGACGTGGCCACGGCCGCCCAGCTGCGCAAGGAATTCGGCCTCGACAAGCCCGTGTGGCAGCAGTACGCGACCTACATGGGCAACGTCTTCACCGGCGACTTCGGCACCGCCTTCAACGGGCAGCAGGTCACCGAGCTGATGTCGACCGCCTTCCCGGTCACCATCCGGCTCACCCTCGTCGCGATCCTCTTCGAGATCGTCATCGGGATCACTTTGGGCGTCGTCACCGGGCTGCGCCGCGGCCGTCCCGTCGACACCGGCGTCCTGCTGGTCACCCTGGTCGTCATCTCAGTACCGACCTTTGTCACCGGTCTGCTGCTCCAGCTGCTGCTCGGCGTCGAGTGGGGCTGGATCAGGCCGTCCGTCTCCTCGGCCGCCGCCCTAGGCGAACTCATCGTGCCGGGCCTGGTACTCGCCTCGGTCTCCCTTGCCTACGTGACCCGGCTGAGCCGTACGTCCCTCGCGGAGAACAGCCGCGCCGACTACGTCCGTACCGCCGTCGCCAAGGGCCTGCCCCGGCGCCGCGTCATCACCCGGCATCTGCTCCGCAACTCGCTGATCCCCGTGGTCACCTTCATCGGCACCGACATCGGAGCGCTGATGGGCGGTGCGATCGTCACCGAGCGCATCTTCAACATCCACGGCGTCGGCTTCCAGCTCTACCAGGGGATTCTCCGGCAGAACACCCAGACGGTCGTCGGTTTCGTGACCATCCTCGTCATCGTCTTCATGGCGGCCAACCTGCTGGTCGACCTTCTGTACGCCGTACTCGACCCGAGGATCCGCTATGCCTGAGCAGCCGTACGAGTCCGAGGGCGCCGTCGCCGCTACGGGTACGGGCGGCGCGACGGACCTGGCCGCGAGCGAGGCCGCCACGCCGGAGAAGACCACGCCGGAGAAGACCACGCCGGAGAAGTCGCCGGGCGGACCGGACGCGGGCGGACCAGGCAAGGATGGCTGGCCGCAAGGCACGGGAGCGGGCGGATCAGACGGAGCGGGGCCGCAGCAGAGGCCCCGTTCCCTCTGGTCCGACGCCTGGCGCGACCTGCGCCGCAACCCCGTTTTCGTCATCGCGGGCCTGATCATCCTCTTCCTGGTGTTCATCTCCCTGTGGCCCTCGGCGATCGCCTCCGGGAACCCGCTCACGTGTGACCTCGCCGAAGCGCAGGAGGGCTCCCGGCCCGGACACCCCTTCGGATACGACGGTCAGGGCTGCGACGTCTACACACGGACGGTTTACGGGGCGCGGGTGTCGGTCACCGTCGGTGTCTGCGCCACCCTCGGGGTCGCGCTCCTCGGCGGCGTCCTGGGCGGTCTCGCCGGGTTCTTCGGCGGGGTGGGGGACACGATCCTGTCCCGGATCACCGACGTCTTCTTCGCGATCCCGGTCGTCCTCGGCGGTCTGGTGCTGCTGTCCGTGGTGACCGGCACCACCGTCTGGCCCGTGATCGGGTTCATGGTGCTGCTCGGCTGGCCGCAGATCTCGCGCATTGCACGCGGGTCCGTCCTCGCCACCCGGCAAAGCGACTACGTCCAGGCGGCCCGCGCCCTCGGCGCCTCCCCCTTGCGCCTGCTGCTGCGGCACATCACGCCCAACGCCGTCGCGCCGGTCATCGTCGTGGCGACCATCGCGCTCGGTACGTACATCGCGCTGGAGGCGACCCTCTCGTACCTCGGTGTCGGGCTGAAACCGCCGACGGTGAGCTGGGGCATCGACATCTCCTCGGCGTCCCAGTACATCCGGCAGGCGCCGCACGCGCTGCTCTGGCCGGCCGGCGCCCTCGCGATCACCGTGCTCGCGTTCATCATGCTCGGCGACGCGGTGCGCGACGCCCTCGACCCGAAGCTGAGGTGAGTGGCAGTGCTGCTCGAAGTGCGCGACCTGCACGTGGAGTTCAGGACCAGGGACGGCGTCGCCAAAGCCGTCAACGGGGTCACCTGCGGCGTCGACGCAGGTGAGACACTCGCCGTGCTCGGCGAGTCCGGCTCCGGCAAGTCCGTGACCGCGCAGGCCGTCATGGGGATCCTCGACATGCCGCCCGCGAGGATCACCCGGGGCGAAATCCTGTTCCGGGGACAGGATCTGCTGAAGCTCAGAAAGGAGGAGCGGCGGCGGATCCGCGGCGCACAGATGGCGATGATCTTCCAGGACGCGCTGTCGTCACTCAATCCCGTGCTCCCCGTGGGGGCCCAGCTCGCCGAGATGTTCACCGTCCACCGGGGGATGTCGAGGAAGGACGCGAAGGCGAAGGCCGTCGAGCTGATGGACCGGGTGCGGATCCCCGCCGCCCGTGCCCGTGCCCATGACTATCCGCACCAGTTCAGCGGCGGAATGCGCCAGCGCATCATGATCGCCATGGCGATGGCCCTCGAACCCGCGCTGATCATTGCCGACGAGCCGACCACCGCCCTCGACGTCACCGTCCAGGCCCAGGTCATGGACCTGCTCGCCGAGTTGCGGCGTGAGCTCGGCATGGGGCTCATTCTCATCACCCACGACCTCGGCGTGGTCGCGGACGTCGCCGACAGGATCGCCGTGATGTACGCGGGCCGGATCATCGAGTCGGCGCCGGTCCACGACATCTACCAGGCCCCCGCTCACCCGTACACCAAAGGCCTGCTCGACTCCATCCCACGCCTTGACCAGAAGGGCCAGGAGCTGTACGCGATCAAGGGCCTGCCACCGAACCTGATGCACATCCCGCCGGGCTGCGCCTTCCACCCCCGCTGCCCCATGGCCCAGGACATCTGCCGAACCCTGGCGCCCCCACTGGCAGAGGTGGACGATGCGGACGCGGCCCGCGGGAGCGCCTGCTTCTTCTGGCGGGAGACGCTCGATGCCTGAGGCGATTCTCGAGGTCAGCGGCTTGGTCAAGCACTACCCCCTCACCCGCGGCATCCTCTTTCGCAAGCAGGTCGGCGCGGTCAGAGCCGTCGACGGTGTCGACTTCGCACTCGGGCAGGGCGAGACCCTCGGCATCGTCGGTGAGTCCGGCTGCGGCAAGTCGACGGTCGCCAGAATGCTGGTCAGCCTGGAGCGGCCGACGGCGGGCTCGATCACGTACAAGGGCGAGGACATCACCAAGCTCTCCGGTCGCGCCCTGAAAGCCGTACGCCGCAACATCCAGATGGTCTTCCAGGACCCGTATACCTCGCTCAACCCCCGTATGACCGTCGGCGACATCGTCCAAGAGCCGTACGAGATCCATCCCGAGGCCGCGCCGAAGGGCGACCGTCGCAAGAAGGTCCAGGACCTGCTGGACGTGGTCGGACTCAACCCCGAGCACATCAACCGCTATCCGCACCAGTTCTCCGGCGGGCAGCGCCAACGCATCGGTATCGCACGGGGGTTGGCGCTGCGGCCCGAGATCATCGTTGCCGACGAGCCGGTCTCGGCCCTCGACGTCTCCGTACAGGCCCAGGTGATCAACCTGCTCGACCGGCTCCAGGACGAGTTCAGCCTGGGGTATGTCTTCATCGCGCACGACCTGTCGATCGTGCGGCACATCTGCGACCGGGTCGGCGTGATGTACCTCGGGCGGATTGTGGAGATCGGCAAGGACGCCGAGATCTACGACCACCCGACGCATCCCTATACACAGGCCCTGCTGTCCGCCGTGCCCGTCCCGGACCCTCGGGCACGGGAGCGCCGGGAGCGGATCATCCTCCACGGTGATGTGCCCTCACCTGCGAGCATCCCCTCCGGCTGCCGCTTCCGTACCCGCTGCTGGAAGGCCAGGGAGCGGTGCGCGCTCGAGGTGCCGCAGCTCGCGGTGCCCGCCGGTTTCCGGTACGACACCGGTCCCGCCGTGCACGACTCGGCATGCCACTTCGCGGAGGACGTATCCATGGGGCGCTGCGCGCCGGGGCAGGTCGTGCCGCCCGAGGAACCCCTGGGTAGCATGAAATAGCAGTATATGTAGTCATCAACGTCGTTAACACGCAGGCAACTTGGCTGACGCGGTACCGATATACGGGCGCGTCAGTCTGAATCTCGTACGGCCGTGCGGGTGCCGTAGACCGGCCGGGCGCGCCATGTCTCCCCGGCCGGTCGCCCGCCCTCTTTTGCGGATGTCGCAGGCAGATGCGGCCGTGCATCCAAGCCTCTGTCCTCAGCTCAGGCCAAGGGATCGGCGGAGGAAGTCCAGCTGGAGGAGCAGCAGGTTCTCCGCGACCTCCTCCTGCGGGGTCATGTGTGTCACCCCGGAGAGCGGCAGGACCTCGTGCGGTCGGCCGGCGGCCAGTAGCGCCGAGGACAGCCGCAGCGAGTGCGCCACCACCACGTTGTCGTCGGCCAGGCCATGCATGATCATCATCGGCCGTGCCGGTTCCGCGGCGCCCACCAGGCCCGTGTCGTCGATCAGCGAGTTCTCGCTGTACACCTGCGGCTGCTCGGCCGGGTGACCCAGATAGCGCTCCTGGTAATGGGTGTCGTACAGGCGTAGATCGGTGACCGGAGCCCCCACGACGCCCGCGTGGAAGACGTCCGGGCGGCGCAGCACCGCGAGCGCCGCCAGATAACCGCCGAAGGACCAGCCGCGGATCGCGACGCGGGTGAGATCGAGCGGGAAGTCACCGGCCAGGGCCTGGAGTGCGTCGACCTGGTCCTGAAGGACGACCGCCGCCAGGTCGTCCTTGATCGCCTTCTCCCAGGCGGGCGAGCGGCCCGGCGTGCCGCGCCCGTCCGCGACGATCACCGCGAAGCCCTGGTCGGCGAACCACTGCGAGGTGAGGTGCGGGTTGTGCGCGGCCAGCACGCGCTGTCCGTGCGGGCCGCCGTACGGGTCCATCAGGACCGGCAGCGGGCCGCCGGTGTGGCCGGTGGGGAGCAGCACCGCGCACGGCACGCGGCGCTCGCCCGCCTCCGTGAGCGTCATGCGCGGGCTCAGTCCGGGGTCTTCCGCGTACGAGGCCACGGTCGCCGCACTGCCCCGGCCTCCGACCCGGGGGACCCGCGTCTCGCCTCGCTCCCCGTCGCGCACCACACGTACCTGCGCCCCCGGCCGGCCGGGCACCGACGAGACGAGCACCGTCACACCGCCCGTACGGACCGCCGAGTGCACCCCGGGCTCCTGAGAGAGCCGCTCCACACCGAGGTCGTTGACCCGGTAGACGTGGATCTCACCGATCTCGGGGGCCGCCGCGTCCTCGCCCGCCGACGCGGACACCAGCACATCGTCGTCCGACACGTCGAGCACCGCGCGTACATGCAACTGCGATCCCGTCAAAGGGCGTTCACCCACCGCGAGCACCCGCGCCCCGCCCTCGTCGGCGATCCGTACGAGCTGTCCGCCGGGGCTCCAGCACGGCACTCCGGCGAAAAGATCAAGCCATTGTGGGTCTTCGTCCGCGTGCACCATCCGGGTCGCCCCGGTGTCCGGGTCCACGGCCAGGTAGAGCTGGCTCGCCTGGTCCCGGGCCTGTACGAGCAGCAGCGGTGCCCCGGCCACCGACCAGTGCACGCGTGCCAGATAGGGGTAGCGGGCCCGGTCCCAGACGACCTCCGTGCGCTTTGTGTCGAGCCCGATCACGAAAAGGCGTACCTCGGCGTTGTCGGTGCCGGCCGCCGGGTACGCGACCTGCTGCGGAGCCCGGTCCGGCCGCGCGGGATCGGCGATCCACCAGCGGCGTACGGGCGCGTCGTCGGCCCGCGCGACCAGCAGCCGGTCGGAGTCCGGCGACCACCAGAAACCGCGTGAGCGCCCCATTTCCTCGGCCGCGATGAACTCGGCCAGCCCATAGGTGACCGTCGCCGAATCCGCCGCCGAGGGGTCCGGCTCCGCGAGCGCCCGGTCGCCCTCGCCCTCGGCACCGACGACCCGCAGGGCGCCTGCGGAGACGTAGGCGACGAGCCGTCCGTCGGGGGAGGGGCGCGGGTCCAACACCGGTCGTGGAACGGGCAGTTCACGTGCGGTGCCGGCCCGCAGCTCCGCTGTGAAAAGCCGCCCCGACAACGCGAAGGACGCCAGCTCCACCGCCCTGTCGGTGGCATAGCCGACGATGCCCGCACCGCCCTCCCGGCTGCGCTCCCGGCGTGCCCGCTCCTGGGCGGACAGCCGCTCGGACGCGCCCCCGAGCAGCGCCTGCGGGTCGGCGGCCACGCGTTCCCCACCGTCCGCCACATCGAGGACCCACAGCTGGTTCGCCCGGTCCGTACCCGAGCCCGATCGCAGGAACACGACCCGGGAACCGTCGGGGGCCACGGTGAACGCGCGAGGCGCGCCGAGCGTGAAGCGCAGGGTGCGCGCCTGCCGGCGTGGAAAGGAGAGAGGCTCGGTCGTCATGACCCCCGACCATATGGCCCCGACCATATTGGCCATGCGCCCCCTTGTGCGGCCGTGCGCCGATCGATGCGCAAGGATGGATAGTTATGATCAATGGCGCCGTGTGGGTATGAACCTGCTGGCTGATACGTGGATCTACACAATGCCCCTGCTCTGGGTTGGAGGTGAGCCGCCGTGGCACTCTCGATTTCGGCGGTGGTGCTGCTGGCGATCATCGTCTTTTTGCTGGTCAAGAAGTCAGGCTTAAAGCCCGGACACGCGGTCGTTTGCGTCCTGCTCGGCTTCTACCTGGCCAGCTCGACGATCGCGCCCACGATAAGCGAGCTGACGACCAACATCGCGGGCATGATCGGGAACCTCAAGTTCTGACCAGCGCCTGAGCTGCCGTACGCGCTTCCGTCCGCGCCGCAGTCCCCGAGGCCGTCTGCGGGGCTTGCGCCGCGGCCTCGTACAGTGGGGTCCATGACGGAACTGCCCTCGCCCAGCGTCCGGCCGCAGGGGCCCCCATCTCGCTTTGCTCGCCGTCTGCTGCTGGTGCACGCGCACCCGGACGACGAGGCGATCAACAATGGCGCGACCATGGCCCGGTACGCGGCCGAGGGCGCCCATGTCACTCTGGTGACCTGCACGCTCGGCGAGCGGGGCGAGGTCATCCCGCCCGAGCTCGCGCATCTGACGGGCGGGGCCCTTGGCAGCCACCGCCTGGTGGAGCTCGGCACGGCGATGCGGGCGCTCGGCGTGCACGACTTCCGCTCCCTCGGCGGCTTTGGCCGGTACCAGGACTCCGGGATGAGGGGCGGACTCGAGAACGACGACCCGCGCTGCTTCTGGCAGGCGGACGTCGACGAGGCCGCCGCGGACCTCGTCCGGATCATCCGCGAGGTACGCCCGCAGGTACTGGTCACCTACGACCCCGACGGTGGTTACGGCCACCTGGACCACATCCAGGCCCACCGGGTCGCGATGCGCGCCGCCGACCTGGCCGCGCAGCCGGACTTCCGCCCGGAGCTCGGCGCACCGTGGACGATCACGAAGATCTACTGGAACCGCGTGCCGCGCTCCGTGGCCGAGGAAGCCTTCGCGCGTCTGAAGGACGACCTGGCCGAGCTGCCGTTCCCCGC
Source organism: uncultured Streptomyces sp. (assembly GCA_946480485.1). The sequence continues at coordinate 13,254 of CAMLJW010000025.1, forward strand.
CTCCGCAGCCGTCGACGACGTACCGGGTGTGGTGGACGACTCCGTGATCACCACGGAGATCGACGGCACGGCGTTCGCAGCCGCGAAGGCAGCCGCGATGCGGGCGCACGCCACGCAGATCGAGGTCGCCGAGCCGTGGTTCGCGCTCTCCGACCAGCTCGCCCAGCCACTGTTCGTCGTGGAGTACTACGAGTTGGTGCGTGACCAGAGGGCTGGGGCGCCGAGGGCGGGAGCACGTACCGGGGAGGGTGGTGAGACGCAGGCCGGGGTGCGTGCCGGTGTGCGTGAGACCGACCTGTTCGCGGGGATTTCTTGAGGTGAGTGCCTGATGAGTACGGCGAACAAGTCCGGGTCGGGAAGGCCTGGAGCGAAGAGGGCCGGGGCTGGAAGGTCCGGTGCGGGAAGGTCCGGCGTGGGCAGCTCCGGTGCGGGCAGCTCTGGTGCGGGGAGCATGCTCGCCCGGCCGCCGGCGTTGCCGCCGGCCGCCCGAATCGCCGCCTACCTGGTGCTCTTTGTCCTGGGTGCCGTGGTCGGGGTGGCCGGTGGGCTGGTGCAATCCGGCTGGTTCCCGGGCGGGTTGCTGCTCGCGCTGGCCGGCGCAGTCGGGCTCTTCCTGGGCGGGGCGCGCGCCATGGGCAGCCGGGCCGGTGCCGTCGCGCCCGTGGCCGGGTGGATGATCGCTGTCATCCTGCTCACCACCGGCCGCCCGGAAGGCGACTTCCTCTTCGGCGCGGAAGCCGTCTCCTATCTCTTCCTCCTCGGCGGGATGGCTGTGGCTGTGATGTGCGCCACCCTTGGTCCGGGGCGGCGAACAGGTGGCCCCGCAGTCCGACTTGGCAAGTGACGTACTACTTCGCCGCAGAACGCGCGTGCGGTCGGGTGTGGGTTTCCTCAGCGGTCGCGGGATACGGGCCAGAAGTGGCCAGTATGGTGGTGCGCGCCGCCGAGCCGCCCGAAAGAGGTTGACGTCGAGTACACGGGCGGTGGAGCCAACCGGGAGAAGCTGCCTTGAGTCGTGAAACTGACAGTTCGTCCTCCGGGCCCAAGGGGCGCGGCGGAGCCGCATACCCGTCGGGTACGCCGCCGTACGGGACCCCCACGGGTTCCGAGGGCGGCGCCGATGCTGGGCGTTCCGCCGGTGACCGGCCGGAGGAGCGTAAGACCGAGACCAGACTGACGACGCGGGTCCGGATCAACATCCCTGGGTCGAGGCCCATTCCACCGGTCGTCGTGCGCACGCCCGTCGCGGACGCCGAGGGATCCGACAACGGTACGAACGGGTCGGGGTCGGCCGCCGCGGAGCCCCCGCCGACTGCCTCCTCGAGCGCGCCCGGGTCCGCGGAACACGCCCCCGCTTCCTCCTCCGGACCCGCCGCTCCCGCAGAGGAGAAGGCGAGTGACTGGTTCGTGCCCCGCAAGTCGGGTGCGCCCCATGGCGGTCCGGGTGGTGGCGGCATCAACGGCGCGCAAGCCGCCGGGACGCCCGGCGGCTTGGGCGCCCACGGCTCGGGACCGGGTACCCCTGCGGGAGTTGACGCGGGCACACCGAGCGGTCCCGGCGTGACCGGTACCGGTGGCGCGCGGCCCGGCGGTTCGGGTGCCGGTGGGCGGCTGCCCACCGTTCCGGGTCCTCGGCCCGGCGGCGCGAACGGCCCGACCGGTGCCGGGCTGCCCGGCGCGGGCGGCACCACCCCCGTGGCGCCGGGGCACGGCGGCGGTACCGGGTCCTTCGACGTGTCCAGTGCGCTGGCGGCGGGGCCGCTGGGCCATGGCAGCGGGGCGCACCCGACGAGAGCGAACGGCGCGGGTGACGGCGACGAGGCGTCACGGCGCCATGACCCGCCGTACTTCTCCGACTTCTCCGACATCCCCGAGAACGGCGGGGTCGGGCTGGCGGGCCCGACCGGCGGACCGGTCACCGGAGACGGGCCGCTGGCGCCGCACGCCGGTGCCGGAGGCCCGGGCGGGCCGGGCGGGCCGGGCGGGCCGGGCGGCCTAATGGACCCCAACGGTTATGGCGGTCCCGGTGGCCCCGGTGCTCCGGGCGGTGGCCCCGGCCGACCCGGTGGCGGTCTGAGTGACGACACCGCGATCCTCACCCCGCAGAAGCCCGCCCCCGAACCGCCCGGCTTTGCCGTCGGCATCGGCGAGAACTTCGCCGGGGACACCCTGACCAGCCACCTCCCCGACGTACCGCCCCCCCCGAACTCGCCGTTCGGGCCGGGCGTGCACGTCGACGGCCCGCTGCCGCACCAGCCCCCGAAGCTGCCCGAGCCGGTCTCGCCTGCCGCACCCGCCGCCGCCAAGCCGAAGAAGAAGGGGCGCAGCAAGCTGATGCTTTTGGGCATCGGCATGGTGGTCCTCGGCGGTGGCGTCTACGGCGCCGGGCTGCTGATGAACCACTCCGACGTGCCCAAGGGCACCACCGTGCTCGGCGTCGACATCGGCGGCGGCACTCGCGACGAGGCGGTCAAGAAGCTCGACGAGGCCTTCGGGAAGAGCACGGACCAGGCGCTGAAGCTGACGGTGGGCGGCGAAACGGTGTCGCTACAGCCGGACCGGGCGGGCCTCCAGTTCGACAGCCAGGCCACGGTCCGCGCCGCGGCGGGCAGCGACTACAACCCCGTGTCCGTGGTGGGTTCGCTGTTCGGCAACGAGCGCATAGTCGCCCCGGTGATGCCCGTCGACGAGGAGAAGCTGCGGGCAGCCCTGGAGCGCGAGGCCGGCGGCTCCGGCTCGGCGACCGACGGCACGATCAACTTCGAGTCGGGCAAGGCCGTCGCCGTGTACGGCAAGGCGGGCGAGGGCATCGACGTCAACCGGTCGGCCGAGGCCGTCGAGGCGGCGTACCGCACACAGGTGGAGACCGGGAGGAGCGACCCCGTGAAGGTCTCCACCACGACGAGGGAGCCCACGATCTCGAAGGCCGAGGTCGACCGCAAGATGAAGGCGTTCGCGGAGCCGGCGATGTCGGGCATCGTCACCGTCAGGGCCGGTACCGCCGAGATCGCGTTCAGCCCGGAGAAATCGATCTACAAGTTCCTGACCGTTCGCGCGGTCGAGGGCAAGCTGGTCGAGCACTACAACCTCGACGTGCTCAAGGAACTGTACGGTGACACCTTCGACGGCGTCTTGATCACAAAGGGAAACGGCAGTAAGAAGCCGGTGAGTCCGGAGGAAGTCGCATCTGCGGTGGGTCGGGCCTTGCGCGGCAGCACGCCCGCGGAACGAATCGTCACCATTCCGACAGACCCGAGCTGACGGCAAGCGCTCGCGTGCCCCACGGCGTTCAGACGGCGTAGGTCCCTGTACCGGGCCTGCGCCGTCGGCTTGTCCGGCGGCTGTTGCTCTGAACCGTTTACGCATGCGGGCGTCGGCCGCGGTCCTGCGTCTGTCCCTGGGGATGGTCCGCGGCCACCTCTCCACGGCGATCCAGAAGATAGCGGTACCGAACCGGGCGGAGGCGGGTACGGATCGCGCGGGAGAAGGGCGGGGGCGTGTTGCAGCCCGGTTGCCGGGCTGAGCCGGCTCGGTCGAGCCGGGGTCGGTGGAGTCAGGTCAGTTGAGCATCGCGCGGGCCGCGCGGGCCTGTTGGCGCATGCGGTCCGCGGCCGGTTCGTCGACGGCGGCCACGATGTCGGCGTACGCGTCGAGTTCCGTTGCGCCCGTAAGGAATTCGCCGCGCTGGACAAGGAGTTGGGCGCGGTCGTAACGGAGGCGGGCCGGGTGGGACGGAAGGAGGAGGGAGAGGTCCACGGCCCACAGGGCGACGTCACAGTGTTCGGGGCGGGCGGCGGCCCAGGCGCGGATGTTGTTGAGGACACGCAGGACGACATCGAGCGGGTCGGCAGGGGTGAGCATCGAGGGGTCCAGGGGCGCGCCGGTGGCGCCCGCCACGAGCAGCTCCGCGTCGATGCCGGTCAGTACGCGCCCGCCGTCGAAGGGGTCGGCGAGGACCTGCCGCTCCGGGTCCCGCCCGAAGCCCACCACGAAGTGACCGGGCAGGGCGACCCCGTACACGGGCGCCCCGGCCCGGCGTGCGACCTCCATCCACACCACCGACAGCAGGATGGGCAGCCCGCGGCGCCGCCGCAGCACCTCGTGCAGGAGCGAGGACTCCAGCCGCTGATAGTCACCGGGCCTACCGCGGAACCCGCAGCGCCCGCCCAGATGCTCGGCAAGCGCCGTGGCCCACGACCGCGGTCCACCCGGCCGGAACGGCAACTCCCCGGCCAGCCGGTCCAACTCGATCTGAGCGGCATCCATCCCCGCCTCGTCCAGCGACTCGTCCGCTTCTGCGCCGATGAGTAGGCACAGCGTCGCCACATCGGGCCGTTCGGCCCGCGCCTCATCAGCGAACCACCGCCGCCACACAGCACTCCGCTCCGGCCCGGGAGAATGAGCAGGACCCATAGCTGCCTCGCGCCCTTTCCCACCGATCGATACCGCTTTGTGGTACTTACCACCAGTTTCCCCACCATGCCGCCCCGGGCGCGCCCCACCGGAGCCGCCACCCCGCCGCACTGGGCGCCGCGGCTCTGCCGGTCCCCGTGTGCGCTTGCCTGAGCCGCCGCCCTGTCGGGCCTGTGTGCCTCTCGGGAGCCGCCGTCCCACTGAGCTCGGGGGCTCGCCGAATCCGGCGCGCCCGGACGCCGGTGTCCCGCCGGGCGGGGCTCACGCAGTGCCGGTGCCGGTGCCGGTGCCGATGTCGGGGTGGCCGTTGTCCTGGTGGCCCGGCCCTTTGCCGGAGCGGGTGTCGCCCTGGGCGGGAGGCCGGCTGTCCGAGGACGGCGCGGCGGCGGTCTCCACCGCGCGGGTGACCGAGTCGACCGTGCTCGACCGTTCCTCCGTCGAGACGTTGTCCTCGCCGCCGAGCTGAGCGGGGAGCCGCCCGTCGGCGGTGCCGTCCGGCGCCGCCGGGCCACGGTAGTGGTGGTATGCGTGGTGGGCCGTGAAACCCAACCCGGCGTACAGGGCACGTGCGGCCGCGTTGTCCGTCTCCACCTGGAGCCACGCCGCCGAGGCGCCCTCGGCCAGGGCCTGTCGGGCAAGGGCCGCCATGACCGCGGTGGCCAGGCCCTGGCGGCGCAGGGACGGGTCGACCTCGACCGCGGCGAAGCCGGCCCAGCGGCCGTCGACCACACAGCGGCCGACCGCGGCGGGCCGGCCCGGCCCGGCGCCGGGCACCGTGGCGAACCACACCGAAGGCCCGCTGCCCAGCACCTTCAGGGCCACGTCGCTCACGCCCTTGCGCTGGTAGCGGCCCAGCCACGCCTCGTCCGCCGTGCGGGAGAGGACCACCGGGCGAGTGGGGTCCGGGAGGTCGCCGATCGGGGCCAGCGCGCCGATCCACATCTCGGCGCTCACCTCACACATCCACCCCTGTCCCTCCAGCTCCGAGCACAGCAGCTCCTGCGTGCCCTCGGCCCCGGTCGCGGTCTGGATGTAGGCGGGCAGGTCACGGGCCGCGTACCAGTCACCTACGACAGACAGCGCCGCGTCGAGTGGCCGGCCCGGGTCGCCGAGCGGCAGCACCGAGTTGGCCCGTCGGGTGAATCCGGCGGCGGCACGCAGCTCCCAGTCGCCCAGACGCGCCCGCTCCACCGGCTGCCACGCCCGCGCGGCGACCCGCGCCAGCTCCTCGTACACAGCGGAAGGCCCGCGTCGACGGGCCGGCGCGGACGGGACCACCTTGCCCGCCACCAGCGAAGCTTCCGGAATGCGGACCCTCTCCCCCGACCGTCGAGTGATCAGCAGCACACCCTTGTCCCATGATGTGAGAACGCCAACCGTGTCGGTGAACTTCTCACCCTTGGGAGCGTCTTCGTCCAGCTGCCGTACCGAGACGCGTTTGCCCACGTCAGCAGGGGTGACGCGGACCTCGAGACGTATGCGTGCGGAGAATTCCACAGCTGACTCCAACCCTCCTGTTCGGATCATGCCCAAGAACGGAGATACTAGGTGCGGGCATCGACGACGCCGCGCTCCCGCGCGCCAGGTGGCGGAGCCTGTGGACGGCTCGCCAGCGCCCTATCGAGGAGGAACGACAGCGTGACCTACGTCATCGCGCAGCCTTGTGTCGACGTCAAGGACAAGGCGTGCATCGAGGAGTGCCCGGTCGACTGCATCTACGAGGGCTCCCGGTCCTTGTACATCCACCCGGACGAATGCGTCGACTGTGGAGCCTGCGAGCCGGTCTGCCCGGTCGAGGCGATCTTCTATGAGGACGACACTCCGGAAGAGTGGAAGGACTACTACAAGGCGAACGTCGAGTTCTTCGACGAGCTCGGCTCGCCCGGTGGCGCCAGCAAGCTGGGACTGATCGAGCGCGACCACCCCTTTGTCGCAGCGCTGCCGCCGCAGAACCAGTAAGCGGCCCGCATCCGCGCCGCCTCGGTCCCGTACGGCCTGATCACCTGATCATCCCGCTGTACGGGACCGACGCGTTTGCCGTACGAGCGGTGAGCGGGGTCGCCATGGAGCGTACGTACGAGAAAGTGAGCCAGAACCCGTGTCTGCAGTATCCGACCGGCTTCCTGTCTTTCCCTGGGACAAGCTGGAGCCTTTCAAGGCGACGGCCGCCGCTCACCCGGGCGGCATCGTCGACCTGTCCGTCGGCACCCCGGTCGACCCGGTGCCCGAGCTGATCCAGAAAGCCCTGGTGGCCGCGGCCGACTCACCGGGCTACCCGACCGTCTGGGGCACGCCCGAACTGCGCGACGCGATCACGGGCTGGGTCGGGCGGCGGCTCGGCGCGCGTGGTGTGACCCACCGCCACGTCCTCCCGATCGTCGGCTCCAAGGAGCTGGTGGCCTGGCTTCCGACCCAGCTGGGCCTCGGCCCCGGGGACAAGGTCGCCCACCCGCGCCTCGCGTACCCGACGTACGAGGTCGGCGCCCGCCTGGCCCGCGCGGACCACGTGGCGTACGACGATCCAACGGATCTCGACCCGACCGGCCTCCGGCTCCTGTGGCTCAACTCGCCGTCCAACCCCACGGGCCGCGTCCTGTCCAGGGAGGAACTGACCCGGATCGTCGCGTGGGCACGCGACCACGGCATCCTCGTCTTCTCCGACGAGTGCTACTTCGAGCTGGGCTGGGAGGCCGACCCGGTCTCGGTCCTGCACCCCGACGTGTGCGGCGGCTCGTACGAGGGGATCGTGTCGGTCCACTCGCTCTCGAAGCGGTCGAACCTCGCGGGCTACCGCGCCGCCTTTCTGGCCGGCGACGAGACCGTCCTCGGCGATCTCCTCCAGATCCGCAAGCACGGCGGCCTGATGACGTCCGCGCCGACCCAGGCCGCGGCGGTCGCAGCACTCGGCGACGACACCCATGTACGCGAACAGCGCGAGCGCTACGCGGCCCGCCGCACGGCCCTGCGCGGCGCCCTGCTGAAGCACGGCTTCAGCATCGAGCACAGCGAGGCGAGCCTGTACCTCTGGGCGACCCGGGACGAGTCCTGCTGGGACACCGTGGCCCACCTGGCGGAGCTGGGGATCCTGGTGGCGCCGGGCGACTTCTACGGGCCGGCGGGCGAGCGGTTCGTGCGCGTGGCGCTGACGGCGACGGACGAGCGGGTACGGACGGCAGTGGAGCGCCTGTGAGTACGTAGGGCTTCGTACGTACGTCGAAGGGGTCCAGGTGGCGTTCATCCGGACCCCTTCGACGTGTGAGCGGGGCGTCAGCCGACCGGCAGGTCGCCCTTCAGCGGCAGCTGCTCCGCCGGCAGGGAGCCGCCCTGGGTGAGGCTGTCGGTCGGCAGGCCTCCGCCCGTCGACTTCGCGGTGTCGCCGACCACGTCACCCGCGGACCCGGCGACCCTCTGCGTGGTGGGCGTCGCGCCCTGGACGGCCTTCCCGCCTGCCCTGGCCACGGACGGCACGGTCTTGTCGACCGTCTTGGTGGTCGCCTTGGTGGCTGTCTTGGTGGTCGCCTTGGTGTCCGCGTCGCCCGCGAGCCGGGAGACGTGCTGCGTGGCGCCGTCGACAGTGGCGCCGTCGACAGTGGTGCCGTTGACGGTGGTGCCGTCGACGGCGGTGCCCGCGTCGTCCAGCGTGGTCAGCCCGCCGAGGTCGGAGGTGGCCGGCAGTTCGGCCGCGCCGGCGGAGCCGGCCGCACCGACCACGGGCGCCGCTCCCGCTGCGACGAGCAGCGCGGCACGGGCGATCCGACGGGTCAGGGGGAGGGACATGATGCTCCTTAGACGGGAGAGAACGGTGAAGTGTCCGACCGTGCCTGGGCGCTGACCGGCTGGCTGCTGATCGTTTCCGGGCTCGGACGCACTGACTACCGCTCGAAGTCCGCGAAGGTTGCGGTGACCCAACGTAAAGAGTTGGCAATGCGTCGCATTATCTGCTCAGGGGAAAAACGGGCAAAAGGCGCCCGGTGGGAAAGTCTGCTGAATCCTTATGGCCCTTTGTTCCCAAGCGCTTTGGTGGAGAGGGAAGTGCAGGGGTCGAAAACCGTGCGCGCCGTGGACATGGCGCACCGGTCGCTCCCTCTGACGAGTGAAGGATCGCACTGCTGCTCGGTCTACTGCCCGGTGACGATGCTGACCGCGCTCGGCGAGGCCGTCGGGGCCCTCGGGCGACTCGGTCGGCCCGGCCCGGCGCGTTAGGGTCGACGGTATGGCTGACACCCCGCTTGACCTCTTCCTGGACGCCGCCCGGCTCACAGCGCAGCTCGTCGACTTCCCCTCCGAGAGCGGCAGTGAGAAGCCCCTCGCGGACGCCGTGGAGGCCGAGCTGCGCGCCCTGCCGCACCTGACCGTCGACCGGTACGGCAACAACGTCGTCGCGCGTACGAACCTGGGGCGGGCCGAGCGTGTGATCCTGGCCGGCCACATCGACACGGTCCCCATCGCGGACAACGTCCCCTCGCGTCTGGACGAGGACGGCGTGCTGTGGGGCTGCGGCACCTGCGACATGAAGGCGGGCGTCGCCGTGCAGCTGCGCATCGCGGCCACGGTGCCCGCACCCAACCGGGACCTCACCTTCGTCTTCTACGACAACGAAGAGGTCGCGGCCCATTTGAACGGTCTGGGGAAGGTGGCCGAGGCTCACCCCGACTGGTTGGAGGGCGACTTCGCTGTGCTGCTGGAACCCTCCGACGGGCAGGTCGAGGGCGGCTGCCAGGGGACGCTCCGGGTGCTGCTGAGGACGAAGGGCGAGCGCGCGCACTCCGCACGCGGCTGGATGGGCTCCAACGCCATCCACGCCGCGGCGCCCATCCTGGCCAGGCTGGCCTCGTACGAGCCGCGTTGTCCGGTCATCGACGGGCTGGAGTACAGGGAGGGCCTGAACGCGGTCCGCGTCGAGGGTGGTGTGGCCGGCAACGTCATCCCCGACGAGTGCGTGGTGACCGTCAACTTCCGTTACGCGCCCGACCGTTCGGAGGCCGAGGCACTCGCGCACGTGCGTGAGGTGTTCGCGGACTGCGGGGTCACGGAGTTCGTCGTCGACGACCACAG
>CAMLJW010000026.1 GCA_946480485.1 uncultured Streptomyces sp.
TCGAGCACCGCACGTACAGCGCGGGCGGCAGAGACAGAAAAGGTCGCACTTGCGTCTGTTCGAAGGCGCGGAATCAACCACATGTATTCCTCAACCTGTCGTGTGCATCGGCGCTTTTAGGCGGGAAGTCTATGGCCGGCGACCCAGCATCCGGCGGGCAAAGATCTTCCTTAACTCCATCGAGTGAAGATGCGTCCAACTTTTCCCCTTCCGGTTACCCAGATGACGGACCGTCTTTCTGTCGCGGCAAGGCATTTCGGGGTCAAGTGTGCGCCACACTGCCCCATCCGGGGCCCTTGCCGAAACCTGTCCCACGCGCTTCTGTAATGACCACGAGTTTCTCCGACATGCGCCATAGGCATGTCTCGAAAGCCTGTGCGAGGAGGGTCGTGGAATCCAGTATCAGCACATCAAATGTAGGTCGTACGGGCGTCTGGTTGGTCGGTGCCCGTGGCTCGGTCGGAACGACGACCGCATTGGGAGCCATGGCGATCCGGAGCGGCCTCACCGCCATGGACGGCATGGTGACGGCTCTCCCAGCATTCACCGAGTCCGGCCTGCCGGACGTTGCCGACCTGGTTTTCGGTGGCCACGACATCAGCACTCAGCCGTGGCAGAAAAAGGCAGAGGCACTGGCAGTCGCAGGAGTGCTGCCAGAATTCGTGACGAGAAGCCTCGCGGCCGAGACAGCGCAGGCTGAGTCGGAGTTGCGCCCCGGCCCGACGTCCGACTCGGCACGAGACAACATCGAGCAGATCGCCGGCGACCTCGCGGCGTTCGCCGAGCGGCACCAGCTGGCGCGGACGGTGGTGATCGACGTCGCCTCCACACAGGCTCCGGCGCCACCGCACCCCGCCGCGGACGATATCGACGCGCTGGAGCGCGCCCTGTCGTCAGGTGAACCAGCCCTGTCGGCGAGTGGCCAGTACGCGTGGGCAGCGCTGAACAGCGGATGCGCCTACGTCGACTTCACACCCTCGGGCGGAGCACGTACGCCGGCGCTCAAGCAGTTGGCCCGGCGCCGGCAGGTGCCCTACACGGGACAGGACGGCAAAACCGGCGAGACGCTCGTCAAGACTGTGCTGGCACCGATGTTCGCGTGCCGGAACCTGCGCGTGAACTCCTGGTCGTCCGTCAATCTGCTCGGCGGCGGTGACGGAAGTACCCTCTCGGAGCCAGCGGCCAACGCAGCCAAGACCGCGAGCAAGACCAGGGGACTCGCCCAGATGCTCGGCTATCTCCCCGACGGCCAGGTCCGCATCGACGAGGTGCCGGCGCTCGGGGACGCCAAGACCGCCTGGGACCTGGTGACCTTCAGCGGCTTTCTCGGCGCCCGGATGAGGCTGGAGTTCACCTGGTCCGGTCTCGATTCGGCGCTCGCCGCGCCCCTGGTGCTGGATCTGGCCCGGTTGACAGCACGGGCCCATGAGGCCGGTTACGCGGGCCCGTTGGAAGAACTGGCCTTCTTCTTCAAGGATCCTGTCGGCGCCGCTCCGCACGATCTGGCAACGCAGTGGCGGCGCCTGTGCGCCTTCGCAGCGGAGCTTTCCGGCCGGTCCGCCACTTCCGAGGCGGCGTACCGAAATTCCTCACTCATGAAGGTGGCATCAGCATGGTCGGAGACATGAGCCGCTTCACGGAAAGCGGCCTGGACGAAGAACTCGCGACGGAAACTTACGAAGAATCAACGAAAATCACGGCGCAGCAGCTGCAGTCCTTCCTGTCCGGCGAGTCCGTGCAGGAGTCTTTGCCCTCCGTGGAGGTCGAAGTGACGTTCGGGCAGTGGCAGAAAATCTGGGACGCTCTGAACGGAAACCTCCCCCTGGCACAGTTGTGGCTCACGGTGAACGGAACTCCCGTTGTCCATGGTCTCGCCACATCCCTGCCCGGACTGAAGAAGCCCTGCCAACCCCAGACGCTCTCCGGAAGTGCCGAGAACGTCTAGAAAGAAGCCGACGTGAGTGTTCTCTCCACACCCCGCATCTTCTTCCGGGGAAAGGCAGCCTGGAATCCGGCCACCATGAACAACAACGATCAGTGGCCCACGTACAACGTGGCGGACGCCGAGTTGAACTGGGACTTCCTCGCCGCCCAGGACGAGCCCGTCACCCCCGCCAACGTAAGCACGCATTTCGCCGAATGGGCCAGGACACCCCAGCAGTTCACCGATCCGGGCGGCGTCAAGTGGTGCCAGCCGCCCGGAGAGTGGAACTACTACGGCGGCAACAGCTGGTGGCTGCACACGGACGATCAGCCCACCACCATCACGGGCGTCCAGTACGACATCGGCGGAGAGGTGCACCACGACTCGGATGACGTGCTGATGGGCGCGGTCCTCGACATGGTCGGTGACGCCTATCCCGGCTCCGACTTCCCTACCGCGCCGCGGATGCTCGACATCAATCCGGACGCCACCTGGAACACCTCGTTCCTCGCCCGTGGCCTCCAGGTCGGTACGAAGACGGCACCGCAGCGGCTGATCCGAGGCACCGTGGTGCCCGGCACCTGGATGAGCTCCCGATGGCTGCACTTCGGCCGCAATCTCAACCTCAGCGGCAAGGTGTGGAACGCGGGTGTCGGCGGCTCGGTGCAGCAGACCTGCCTGCCCAAGGAGAGCCTGCACCTCGCCGTCGACCAGGGCAGCCGCGCTCTCGACAAACTGGCGGCCGCTCTGCAGTGGGACGACGTCAGGGGGCTGATGGTGCGCTTCACCGCCTATCTCACCCTGTACTTCACCGGCCCCGACTTCGACGACCTCAAGAACGCCACCCTGACGGAGCGCTACGCGCGCCTGGCAGCGCTGTGGAAGAAGCAGATCGCCACCGGAGAGATGCCGCTGCAGAACCCGGCCGTCTCACGGATCGTCGGCTCTATCGGCCTGTGGTCGGGCAACGAGCACATCACCGTGCCCGGCGGCAGATATCTCGCCCCCGCTACGCCCACGACGATCAGTGTCGCCAAAACGAAGAAGGTGTGGCTCGGCTGCACCGCCCTGGAGACACATACGCAGGACGGCAAGGTGACCGCCAGCATCGACCTGGGCAACACCATCCCCGAACTGGACGAGAACGGGGCAAAGGTAGCGCTGGGTGACCTCAAACTTCTCCTCGAACAGGGCCCCACGCGCGCGCGGACCGTTGCCACACTCACGCAGAGCGCCTACGACACGGAGCACTACGAGAAGACGGCCGGAATTGTCGACCTCCAGCTGGACGCCACCGAGGATGAAATCGCCACAGGCAACCTCGTCCTCGTCCGCGAAGCGGACGGCGCCCAGGCCCGGCTGCTGGTCGAGCAACGGTTGACGGCCTGGGCGGAGAACCGCGGACTCTACGTGGAACAGGGAGCGAGCAACACCCTGACCATTGAGGTCCGTGATCGCGGCAAGTTGCCCACAGACACGGTGTACGTGCTGCTCCAGCAGTACGTACCAAGTCCCCGGCAGCCGGCTCCTGGGGATTTCCTCAAAAGAGCGGCACCTGACGAGGAGCTCCTCAGCTTCCGCAGGGAGCCGGGCGAGGAGAAGACCGGCCTGCTGCGTGTACAGGACGGGCGCGCCACGGTCACCTTCGACAGCGTGCGCCCTGGGTTCCCGGTCGTGGCCTTCTTCCCGTACTTCGAGAACGACACACCGCCCACTCCTCCGGATGTTCTTCCGCCGTTCGGAGCGCCGCAGCGAGCCTTCAACTCTGCTTACTACAGCAGTGTCCGCGTCATGCCCTTCGACGACGATCTGCCGGCGCAGTTCCAGCAGGTGCTGGACACCACGGGTAACGACCGTGACGCGGCCTGGGAGTTCGTCTACGAACGGATCATGTACCTGTACGACGCGCTGTACCCGATCATGCGGTACTACGGCAGCTTGGATCTCGGCGAACAGAAGGCGGTGGAACAGAACATCGACCAGATCATCCGGCTCTGCGAACCGCACATGCTGGATTCCACGCTCTACATGCCGGCCAGCCGCGACCTTTCGAACGGCAAGCGAACGGTACTGAAGATGTACCGGGACCTGGTACTGGCGAACGGGTAACCAGCCCGCCCGGCTCGCCTCCAGCCGACTCCCGCCGCACAGAAGGAACTGCCATGACCGAGTCAGAGTCGCCGCCCATCGCCGCCGAAGACCTGAAGGTGGCGCTGCAGAAGGCGATGAGTATCGAGTTCGCCACCATTCCCCCCTATCTCAGCGGGTGGTGGACGATCAAGGATCCCAAGAATCCGGCCGCGCTGCTGGTCCAGCGCATCGCCATCGCGGAAATGCGCCATCTGGCCATCGCCGCCAACGTGCTCACCGCCATCGGTGGCTCGCCCAATGTCAAAGCAGCAGCGCCCGCGCGGTACCCGGTGGCCGTACCCGACATTTTCCGGGACGGTCAGCCGGGTTACCTCCTGATCGACCAGAACCCGTACGGCACCGAGTTCCTGCACACCGCGAAGAGTATCGAGCGCCCCGCGAAGCTGCCCGAGTCCTGCTCGCTCCAGGATCTCGCCGAAATCGTCGCAGCCCGGTTCTTCCTCGCCGGGGACCTTCCGGAGAACGTCCCGGTGATCGATCTGCATACCTACCCGTCGATCGGCGCCTTCTACAAGGCTCTGTGGGAAGGCATCGAAAAGCAGTACGGCGCGGACAAGCCCTTCCCGGAGGGCGGTCACGTCAAGCGCCAGTACCGTTACTTCGGCCCCGACGACATCACCGTCCGTACCAGTGCCGACGCGATCGCGCTGCTCAAGGACATCGTGGACGAGGGAGAGGGAGACGGCGGGAACCGCCTCTGGGACGAGAACGGCGATCTGTCCCACTTCTACGTGTTCGATGAACTGGAGAAGGAACGCCTCTACGTTCCCGGCAACCTCCCCTGCAAGCCGCAAGGAGCCGTCATCCCCGTTCCCCGAGGTGACAGCCAGGTCGTCCCAATGGCGAAGAACCCGCAGCGCAGCGACTACGCGCAGGACCCGGCACTGCTGAAGGACGCCGACGAGTTCGACGCGATGTACACAGCCATGCTCGCCGATTTGCAGCAGGGCTTCACCGGACGGCCCGCCCAGGTCCAGGCCGCCATCGGAAAGATGCACCGTCTCCGGGTCCTGGCCGAAGCCGTCTTCCGTCACCCGTACCCGGGCCTGACGCAGAAGAAAGCGGGCCCGACGTTCACCGTGCTCCCCACGCCGGGGAAAGAGAGGAAGGACCAGTGAGCGAATCCCTGGGATTTGTCACCGACACCACCGAGGTTTTGGTCGCAGACGCGGAAACCGGACGCTCCCTCCTCGGCGAACCTGACGAATTCGTGCTGGCCCAAGGCCACTTCGACCGGATCTCCCGGCTGAACCTCCCCGCCGAGGCCCTGCCCGTCGACGCTGATCTCGAAGCCATGTACCTGGGATACGTGAGGGCCCAGGTGATGCCCTGGTCTCCGGAGGAAATCGCCCTCCTCGGCGGCAAGAAAGGCATCATCGCGGCGGTGCGCGAGATGTTCGACCGCTGGTCCTTCCGGCTGCCGGAAAAGGTGTACTTGGTAAAAACGACAGGCCAGGAGGAGGGCCACGCCGCCTACACCCGCCACACGAACGTCATCGTGCTGCCCTCGAACATGGTCAACAGCCTCCTCACCACGAGCGGGTACGGCGACCCCCTGCACCCGGCGCATTCGGGCGAGTACCTGCGTGGCGTCATCGTGCACGAGTTCTTTCACCTCATCAGCAAGAACAACCGCGACGAGGTGCGCAGTCAGCTGTATCCGCAGGTCGCCTACCACCCGATTTCGCCGGTCGCTCTCCCCAAGGCCAACTGGCCCTGTCCGGATTCCCCACGAGAAATGAAGGACATGCAGATCACCAACCCGGACTCGGTCGGCATCGACGTCCGGATCGACATGCGGGTCGAGGAGGGAAGCGATGAGGAGTGCTCCCTCACACCCATCCTGATGTCGGACGAGGAATACCGGCACGGCCCCTTCTTCCAGTCCCTGAAGTGGTACTTCATGGAGATCACAGAGAACGGCGACGACGTGTGGGTTCCGGTCCTCGATGGTGACGGCCGACCCGTCACCCATCTCATGGACCCGGCCGTCGACCCATTCCTGTGGAAGGAGTACCTCAGCCTCATCGACGCCAACGCGAAGGGCGAACTGTTCCATCCCGAGGAGATCATCGCCCAGGAGTTCGCGACCGTCGCCGCACTGCCATCCCCCAAGCTGCTGACGGACATCGACGACACCATGCGATCGCTCAATCCACCGGCTCAGGCAGTGTCTGGCTGATGAAGTGCGTGAGCTGTTTCAGAGTGGCCACTGATCGGGTGACGCCTGTGGTGTGCGCAACGCATGAGGCTTCCGTGCCGTTGGGGAGTGTTCGAAGTCTCAACCCCAGGCACGAGTCAGGTTGGTTCCCCATTCTGGAGTCTCAATGCTCATCGTCGCCCGGGAGGGTAACCGCCGCTGCAAGCTCCCGCCGCAATTGCGTGCCCTGGTCGGGCCGGCGTACCTGCGCCGGCAGCGCGCATCGACTTGGCCTTCCCCGCCGACCGGCTGGCGCTGCTCCTGGACGACCAGCACACCGACGCCGGGTCACCATGGACGACCCGGACGCGGACCAGGACGAAGACGGCGGGGTCGAGCAGGTCGAGGCGCACGCGGCCGGGGCCTGGGCGGCCGTTGAGGCCGCTGGCGCCCTCATCGACCTCCGCTTCGCTCCCGCCGGCCCGCAGCTCGCCGAGGCGACACAAGATCTGATCGGCGACCGGGTCGGTCGGCTCATCAGCGCCTACGAAGCGCTGGTTCGGCACACCGGATATCGATCCGATGCGGACGGTACGGGCTGAGCGGCGGCGTCCGTCAACGGGTGGGTACCGTCGCCGTCTCTCACCCGGCCCCCAGTCAGTCGAGCCCGAGTTCGGCCGGCTGATCGAGCTTGGTGAGCTCGGCCCGCCGGGTCTTCGCGTTCGACGCAGACACACCGAGCTTCACCGCGCTGTGCCAAGCCCGGCGGAAGCGAAGCTCGGGAAGCCCGGCTGTAGGGTTCCAAAAGTTCCGTGCGCGCGCTGACCGGAAAACTCAACGGTCGGGTGGGCATGGCGAAGTAGCCCCCGGTGGTGTGTGCTGTGAGTGTCGAGTGTTGTCAGGCGGTGGTCGGGGTGAGGGTGATGTCGTGGCCGAGGGCCTTGAGTTGGCGGACGAGGTCGCGGCTCTTGCGGCCCGGGTCGAGGTTGCGGGTGTGGAAGTCGGCGCCGAGGTCTCGGTAGCGGGAGGTCGGGTCGTTCATGAGGTGCCAGACGGACACCAGGATGGAGCGGGCGACGGCGACCAGGGCTTTCATGTGGCCTCGGCGTTTGACGATGCGGCGGTAGCGGGCGCCGAGGAAGGTGTCGGTGCGTGCGGCGGAGATCGCGGCTTCGCCGAGGGCGCCGCGGAGCCAGGGGTTGCCCTTGCCGGTGGGGCCGGAGGTGTTCTTGTTTCCGGACTGGAGGGTGCGTGGGGAGAGTTTCGCCCAGGACACGAGATGGCCGGCGGTGGGGAAGACCGTCATGTCCGGGCCGATCTCGGCGAGGATGACCTGTGCGGTGCTGGGGCCGACGCCGGGGATCTCGTCGAGGCGCTCGGTGTCGGTGATCGGCATCAGGGTGCCTTGTCCGGGTCCTTCGTCGTCCTCAGTGGTGGACAGCTCGCTCAGGCGCAGGGTGATCCGGGCGGTGAACTTGTCGATGTGCACGGTGAGGTAGTCGACGGTGTCCAGCAGCATCCGGCACATGAATGCGTGGTGTTCTTCGAATCGGCCGGTCAGGGCCTCGGCCAGGGTGCTGTGGCTGGCCTTGATGGTGCCGTGGGCCAGGTCCGCCAGGGCCTTGGGGCTGCGCTCGCCCGCGATCAGTGCCTCCAGCATCGCGCGTCCGGAGACGCCGAAGATGTCGGCGATCACGGTGGACAGCTTGATCTGGGCGTCCTCGAGGAGTTTCTCGGTGCGCTGCTTGTGGCGGGTGCGCTCATGGGTCATCACCGCCCGGGCCCGGGTCAGATCGCGCAGTTCACGGACCGGCTTCGGGGGCACGAACGAGGGCCGGAGCATGCCGCGTTCGGTGAGCTTGGCCAGCCAGACCGCGTCCAGGCGGTCGGTCTTGGGCCGGCCTGGGACGTTCTTGACGTCACGGGCGTTGACCAGCCAGCACTCCAGACCACGCGACTCCAGCAGAAAGAAGTACGGCTTCCAGTAGGTCGACGTCGCTTCCATGACCACCCGGGTGATGCCCTGGCAGATCAGGTGGTCGGCCAGGTCCAGGATCGCGCCGCTGGTCGCGACGGTGTTGAAGACCCGCTGTACACGCTTACCGGGCTTGTCCTCATGCGGCACCTGCACACAGACCATGCCCGACGCCTTGGCGATGTCGATCGCCGCGACACGGGCCACGAGCTCCTCGGCCTGCTCGATCTCCTCGACGCCACCGCTGTCGCCGGTGTCCGCCATGCGCAACTCCCTGGTATCGATCCATACGGGCCGACGCCTGCCCAAGGGGCCGCGGGGGGAGCGAGAATCTGACCGGCGTGCTCGATGGCAACAGTGCGTGGCCCCTCTGCGGCCCCGGCACCAGACTGACCTACGGGCTCAACGTCCCAACGAGCTACCGGCATCGGGCGGGCAGGCGCCGCAGCCATGTTTTCACGCCCGCAAGGCGCACCCGAAGGGATCAGGGGGACTGACCTGGGTGTTCGCTACGTGACGCGATCTTCTTCAGGCGATGTCTCGGTATTCGTGGATGAGGCCGCCGAGGATGTCGTAGCGCTGGATCCGCTGGGCGGGGAAGGGGGATAACGTCCGGAGCTTGGTCAGCCAGACCATGGCGTGGTCGGGGCGCTCCACCCCGTGTCGGCGGCAGTCCACCCGCGGCGCGTCGGCCTCCAGGGCTGAAGATGTCGATGATGACGTAGGCGTGATACCAGATCCGACGCGGTCTTCACCTCCGACGGCATCGAGATCCTCAAGCGCTACATCGTCGGCCACACCGTCGAGCGGGCCGAATCGGCCGAGCGCGCCGAGGAACTGATCCGGGAGACCATTACCCGCACCTGCATGCCTGGACCCAGGGCCCGGGCGCCACCGCGCTGGAGGCAGAGGCCCGCCGCCCGTTCGTGCCGGGCGACGTGCTGCACCGCCTGGTGCTGTGGGATGCGAAGGCGGCCGGGGCGCTCCTGCAGATCACCGTGCACCACTGCGCCTGCGACGGGCTGAGCCTGCGCCTCCTCGTCGACGAGATCACCGCCGCCCACCAGGAGCTCGTCGGCGGACCCGCTGCGGCGACGACCCGGCGCAAGGTGCTGCCCTACCAGCCGCTGGTCACGCCGGACGAGGCGCGCGACTTCTTCACCCCTCGCCTTCAACTGGCGGACTCCTCCGTCCTGTTGGCCCCCGGCCGCAACCGGAGGCGCGCGGCTGACGACGCCGGGATTCTCGTGCCGCGCGTGCTGGACATCACCGTCTCCGAGGCCGCAGCACGCGCCAAGGAGGTCGGGGCGAGTCCGTTCGCCGTGGTGCTGGCGGGCATCGGAGCGGCGCTGTCGCGGTTCAGCGGCGAGAGCGAGGTGGCGGTGCGGGTGCCGTTCAGCCACCGTCCGCCCGCCGAGGACACCGAAGTCAGCTACCGGGTCCGCGCCCTGCCCGTGCGGCTGCCTGCCGACCGGGGCCACACCGTCGCCGCGCTGCTCGCCAGGGTGGGGGGCGAACTGCGGCAGGCCGCGGTGCACGCGGACTGGGGCGATGCCGACGCCACCTTCACCACCAAGGCCAAGCCCGCCGGTACCTCGGTGACGGTCGTGAACCAGCTCCATCCGGCCGGTCTTCTCACCCTCCATCGCCAGGCCCCGGTCGAGGCGGCCGGGCTGCGCTGGCGGCCCTATCTGTTGCCAGGCGGCACGGCCAAGTTCGACCTGAGCATCCACGTCGCAGCCGCCGCCGACGGGCGGCTGGCGCTGACCTTCGAGTACCGCGCCAACGCCGTCGATGCACCGGAACGGGAGTGGTTCGCCGACCTCGCCGCCGTCACGGTGACCGATGCCGTCACCACCGGACTCGACGAGATGACTGCGGCGCTCGGCCGAAGCAGCGGCAGCGAGGCGGCCCGCGGGCGGCGGGTGCGGCAGCGGGAGGGCCGGGTGGAAGACGCCTTCTTCGCGTACGTCACGCGGGAACCCGGTCGCATCGCCGTCGCCGACGACACCGCGAGCGGGGCCCAGGCGGTCACCTACGCACAGGTCGCCGCCGCCTCCCTGGCCGTGGCCGAGCACCTCACCGGGCTCGGCGCCGGCCCGGGCAGGGCGATCGCGGTGCGCCTGTCGCGCGGTGCCGCGCTGATCGCCGCCGTTCACGGCGTGCTGCGCGCCCGCGGCGTGCTGCTGCTGTGCGACCCGGATCTGCCCCCGGCCCGGGCCCAGTTCATGCTCGCCGACAGCCGCGCCCACCTCCTCATCGAACCGGCGGCAGAGGACGGCCCCGACACACTGCGGGTCCTCGGGCACGTGCTGCGCGTCACCGTGCTCACCGAGCAAGCCGCTCCGGTACCGCTCGCCCGGGACGGTGCGGCAGTCGAGGCGGCGTACTTGATGTACACCTCCGGGTCCACCGGCCGCCCCAAGGGCGTCGCCGTCTCCCACGCCGGGATCATCAACCGCCTGGCGTGGATGCAGCGCGCCTTCCCGATCGGCCCGGGCAACGTGGTACTGGCCAAGACCGCGCTCAGCTTCGACGTGTGCCTGTGGGAGCTGCTGTGGCCGTCGATGACCGGTGCGACGCTGGTCACGGCCCGGCATAGCCGGCACGCGGATCCCGGCTACCTGTGCGACGTGCTCGACCGGTACGCCGTTGACACGGTGCACTTCGTGCCCGCCATGCTCACCGCGTTCCTGGACACCGCGGCCGGTCGGCGTTTCCCGGCGCTGAAGCGGGTGTTCACCAGCGGTGAGCGGCTGCCGCTGATGCTCGCCCGCCGCGTCCACGCCCAGCTCGGCGTCTGCCTGCACAACCTCTACGGGCCCACGGAGGCGTCGATCGACGTCACCGCCTTCACCTACCGGCCCGGTGATGGTCGGGCGTTCGTCCCGATCGGCCGGCCGGTGGACAACACCTGCGTGCGGGTCTGCGACGAGGACGGAGCCGAAGTGCCCCTCGGGGCGGTGGGTGAACTCGTCATCGAGGGCGTGCAGGTGGCGCTGGGCTACGTGGGCGACGGCTCGCTGGACGAGGGCCGGTTCTCGGTTAACCCGGACAGCAGGCAGCGCGCCTATCGCACCGGTGACCTGGCCCGGTGGCGCTCGGGTCAGGTGCTGGAGTTCCTGGGCCGGGCCGACGACCAGGTGAAGATCAACGGACAGAGGGTGGAGCTGGCAGAGATCGATGCCGTCTTGGCCGGGCACCCGGATGTGGCAGCCGCCGCCGTCGCCGACCACGGCGAGAGCGCGGGACGCCATGCGTCTGTCGGTCGACCACCGAACTCCGGCCGTCACCGTGCCGGATGCGCGCCGCTTCCTGAACTGCCTGGTCCACGCCGCCCATGCAGCCGCCCGGGACGTCGACGCGCCTGTAGAGGCGGACCGGCTGCCGGCCGCCGAACTCGCCCGCGCGGAGGAGGCCGGCAGGGGCACGTCGCGTACCTGGCCCGCTGAGTTGTCGCTCGCCCGCGTCGTGGACGCGCACGCCGCTGGCCGACCGGATGCGGTGGCCGTCGAGGACGGGGAGGAGTCCTACACGTACGCGGACTTGGCCGCGCTCAGCCGCTCCTACGCCCACCAGATCCGCCGGCATGCCGACGGCGCGCATCCGGTGGTGGGGGTGATGGCGTCCCGGTCGGCCCGCTACTGGGCTGCCGTGCTCGGCATCTGGCGGGCCGGCGGCACCTACGTGGCGCTCTCGCCCGGCCTTCCGGCCGAGCGCCTCCAGCAGATGACCGACCAGGCCGCCGTGCAGCTGGTCTTCCTCGACCCCCGCGACCCCGGCGAAACCACCGAGGCGCTCCCCGAGGCGGTAACCCGCCTCCCCCTGGAGGCTGTGCCTGCCGAGTCGGTGGAAGAGTTCGCCCCGCAGCCGCTGGCCGAGGCCGCGTATGTGCTGTTCACCTCCGGCTCCACCGGCCGGCCCAAGGGCGCGCGGATCGGGCCTGCTCAGATGGCCAACCACTGGTGGGCCAAGACGGACCTGCTCACCCTGGACGAGGCGTGCGTGGTGGGCCAGTCGGCACGGGCCTCGTTCGATGTGTCGATCTGGCAGTTCGCTGTGCTGTGGCTGCGCGGCGGTCGCGTCGTCGTCCTGGACGACGTGCTCCTGCTGGACCCGGCCCGCCTCTTCCAGCGGCTCGACGAGCGTGGTGTGCGGCTGTTCGAGACCGTACCCAGTCACCTGGCCGCGCTCCTGGACGCCATCGACCTGGGCACGGTGCCCTGGCCTCGGCCAGGCAGCCGGCTCGACTGCCTGATGGTGACCGGCGAGGCGGTCCCCGCCGAGGTGTGCCGCCGGTGGCTGCGCGCGGGCGGGGCACCGATCGTCAACGCCTACGGGCCCACCGAGTGCGCCGACGACATCGCCCACCAGCTCATCGACGACCCGGACATCACCGGCACGGTGCCGATCGGCCGGCCGATCCCGAACATCGCCCTTCAGGTCACCAACGCCCACGGGCAGCCCGTCCCCCTCGGCGTGGAGGGCGAACTCCGCGTGACAGGTGCCTGCATCGGGCTCGGCTACCTCGACCCCGCCGACGAGCCCGGCCGGTTCCTGCGCAACCAGCGCCGCGAGGTGGTCGCGTACCGCACCGGTGACCGGGCCCGGTTCACCGAGAACGGTGAGCTGCTGTGGCTGGGGCGGATCGACGCCGAGGTGAAGGTCCGAGGCCGCCGGATCGAACTCGGCGACATCGAAACCCATCTTCGCACCCACCCCGCGGTGAAGGACGCGGCCGCCACCGTGGTGGGCGAGGGCGACGGACGGCTTCGCGCCGTGGTCGACCCCCGCACCGGGCACACCGTGCACGGCGACCAGCTGCGTGCACACCTTCGGGCGCACGTGCCGGGGTGGATGCTGCCGGACGAGATCAGCCTCACGAGCGCACTGCCGCTGACGGCGCACGGCAAACTCGACCGCACCGCCCTGACCACCGACTCCTTCGCCCCACCGTCCCCGCGACCACCGCGCCGTCACCCGCCAGAAGCGCTGGGCGGCCGGCAGCGGTGGCCGAGGCCGTCGCCGAGGAGTGGGCCCAGATCACCGGCCGCGCGCCCGAGCCGGAGAGCGACTTCTTCGCCGAGGGCGGCTCGTCGCTGGACAGCGTCCGCCTCACCGCCCGCATCAGCGCCCGACTCGGCCAGCCGGTCACCGTGGCCAACCTGCTCCACGCCCCGCGCTTCGCCGACCTCATCCGCCTGATCACCCCGAACCCGGCCTCCGACACCACCGTCGTGCCGCCGACGCCGGCGGCGGTCGCCGGGGTCATCACCGCAGCCCTGGACGACCCGGACGAGCTCCTCGCCCTCGTGCCGGGCGGCCGCCTGGACGCGGCCGCGGTCGGCTACCTCACCCCCGCCCGGTAGGTGTCCTCGGAGAAGTCCGCGTGGCCGGGGGTGTCCAGCAGGTTGAGCACGCACCCGCGGTGCGCGAACTGCAGCACGGCGGCGGTGACCGAGATGCCGCGGGCCTTCTCCATCTCCATCCAGTCCGAGGCCACCCGACGCCGCCCGGCCTTGCCGTGCACCGCGCCCGCCCTGGTGATGGCGTGGGCGTGCAGGGCGAGGGCCTCGGTGAGCGTGGACTTGCCCGCGTCGGGATGGCTGATCACCGCGAAGGTGCGCCGCCGCGCCGCCTCATGGGCCGCCATCCCGTTACTTTCCGTGACCACACGCACCGCCTCCACACCCGCCACCGCGTTATGAGCCAGGCGAGGCGGCCGTGCGGAGAACGGACGACATGGTCCGCCGACGTCGGCCCCGGCGCAAGTCCTCGCACCGTGCATCGGCCTCGACCCGGTACGCACTCCGTGCCACAAGTTCCTCGTACCCGCTCGTCGGTTTCCGGCAACGGCACTCCCCGACTGGGCAGTTGCTCCAGGGCGTCCGGCCGACCGGTCCGTGACCTGGTCGTAGGCGGCCACGCGACCCCGCTTGTCCAGGACATGGCGCCGGATGCTCCAGCGCCTGCACAACCCCACCCTGCCCGTCCCGGCCGCTGGTGACGTGTCGTGCACCTGTCTCGACATGGTGGCGAAGCTCTTCCGCCCACCGGGACTGCAGGAAGCTGCGCTGCGCCGTCGGCGACCCGCGGGTGACGGAACTGGTGGTGTCGGCCCGTCCCCTGGCGCGGACAGCGCCGCCGCCCTGGCCTGTCACGCACACATCCCCGGCAGCCAGGGACGACCATCAACAAGCACGATCACCTTCTTCGCGGCCCCACAACAGGGGCTCCGGCTTCTGGAAATGGCATGACTGCCGATGTGGCGGCTGCTCGCCGACCGGGAACGACGCGAGCGTGACTGAGCCCGGGGTCGCCGACCTGCCGACCAGAGGAGTGGAGGTGCTCGCGCATGGCCGTGGCGTGGCTGCTCGTCATCGTCGCCGGACTGTTCGAGACCGGCTTCGCGGTGAGCCTCAAGCTGTCCGATGGCTTCTCCCGGCTCTGGCCGACCATCGCGTTCTGCGTTTTCGCGCTGGCCAGCTTCGGTCTGCTGACGCTCTCGCTGAAGACGCTGGATGTCGGGCCCGCGTACGCGGTGTGGACCGGCATCGGCGCGTCGGGCACGGCGATCTACGGCATGGCCTTTCTCGGCGACCTGGTCTCCGCCCTCAAGATCACCTCGATCACCTTGGTGATCGTCGGGGTCATCGGTCTGCAGTTGTCCGGTTCCGCCAGTGAGCGCGGGGACCGCCCACCGCGGCCCTGACCAGCTGGTCCAGGTCGCAGCCGGGCGACATGACGGCCGGTGCGCAGGCGCCGCCCACGAACAGTGCACACTGCCGATCAGGCGGCGAAGACGACGAACAGCGGGGTGGGCACGGGACGGCTCGCCCGCCCGTCCCAGGGGCGACGGGGTACTGTGCGGGCCGCGGCACGCGCATCCGAGGGGCGGTCGCTGGGGAGCAGAGAACAGCGGGCTGCTTCCCGGCCCTGGAGAGCGTGCCGAGGCCCCGAGGTCGCCGGCTGTCACAGCCGCAGCGCGCGGCGGAGAGTGGCGGTGAGTTCATCGAGCTTCGCCTCGCCCGCTGCGGGATCCGAGCGGGCGGCATCCCGGACGCAGTGCCGGGTGTGGTCGTCCAGTAGCCCGAGGGCGACTTCCTGGAGTGCGCGCGTGACGGCGCTGATCTGGGTGAGGACGTCGATGCAGTAGCGGTCCTCGTCGACCATGCGGGTCACGCCGCGGACCTGGCCCTCCACCTTGCGCAGTCGTGCCAGGTGGTCGGCCTTGTGGTCTTGGTAGCCGGGCGGTACCGGGGAGTGCTGCGGAGCGCTGGCGCCGCTCACGGTGGTCATCGCCGAGTCGCCGCCTTCCGTCTGCTCGTGGCAGCCTGCTGGATGAGGCTGCGGCATCCAGTCTGCGGCCCGATACCCCTGCCTGGCAGGGGTCTGAGGTCCCCGTCCGAGGGGCCGGTCGGCCCCGTCTGAGCTGGATGTTCACAACGGCACTGCGGCTGTGTTCGCGTCGGTGCCGGCGCTCGTGGGGCGAGGGACCTTCGGCCTGCTGCTAAGGTACTAAGCATCTATATGGATCTGTAGCTGGGTGACTGAGGGTGGAGTCCACGGAAGGACGCGCGCCAAGGCCCAGGAGGCAGAGATGAAACCGCAGTTGGTCAAGATACTTGCCATCGCAGCGGCGGCCGCCGCCGTGTTGCTGTGGCTCGGAGTGCCGCCCGCCACACTGCTCCTGCGTGGCCGTCGTGGCGGCCTGCCCGCTGATGATGGTCTTCATGCACGGTGGTCACGGCGGCCATGGCGGACACGGCGGCTCGACTCCGCGGGAGCGGGGCGGCGGCCACGAGCGCGGCGCCGAGAGCGGGCACCGGGACGACCGTCCGACCCACCACTGACGGCCCGGTCCGGCGACACGGATGGCTCGCGACGATGGCAGCGCTCATCGTGGCGATGATCCTGGCCGCCGGGTTCGGGGCGATGGGCGCCCTGCGGCGGGTCTGCGACCGGGTGCGCCTGCTCGTCGTCTCGCGCACGCGCCGCGGGGTCGCTGACGAGATCATGACGCTCGGGAACCGGCGGACCCGGATCAGCACCCCGGAAGGCCGCCTGGCCAGGTCACTTCTGGCCGGTTGGATCGACGGGACGGAATATCGCCGCCAGATGGAACGGATCGCCGGTCCGGTCGTCCGGTGACGCGATCTGCCGGGCCGACCGTACTGAGGGATGGTGGTAGGTGTGCGCCGGACCGCTCTCGCGGCTCGGTCGCGATCTTCCGCTGCGAAAGGAAGTGGCCATGAGCAGCATCGCTAAGCGCATCGCGGCGCTCTTCCGGATCAAGGCGAACAAGGCGCTGGACAAGGCCGAAGATCCGCGTGAGGTCCTGGACTACTCCTATGAGCAGCAGCTTCAGATGCTTCAGAAGGTACGGCGCGGCGTGGCCGACGTGGCCACCAGCCGCAAGCGCGTCGACCTGCAGGTGAGCCAGCTGCAGCAGTCCACCGGAAAGCTTCAGGAGCAGGCGCAGCAGGCTCTGGCCGTCGGCCGGGAGGACCTGGCCCGTGAGGCGCTCACCCGTCGCACGGCCGTGGCCTCGCAGATCACTGATCTGCAGGGGCAGCAGGCATCGTTGCAGGCGCAGGAGGAGAAGCTCACTCTGGCCGCGCAGCGTCTGCAGGCGAAGGTCGATGCGTTCCGTACGCGCAAGGAGACGATCAAGGCCACCTACACCGCGGCCGAGGCCCAGACCCGGATCACCGAGGCCGTCACCGGCATCGGTGAGGAGATGGGCGATGTCGGCCTGGCCATGCAGCGCGCGCAGGACAAGACCGAGCAGTTGCAGGCGCGCGCCGGTGCGCTGGACGAACTGATCGCCTCCGGCGCGCTGGAGGACGCCACCTTGCCGGCCGGGCGTGACGACATCCAGGCCGAGCTCGAGCGCGTGAGCGCCGGGCAGGACGTGGAGATCGAGCTGGCCCGGATGAAGGAACAGCTCCCCGCGTCCGCCGAACCCCCGGCTGTGGAGGCCGGCGGATCCGCGAAGAACCCGCCCGACCAGGAGGGGACATCATGATTATGCGGATTCTCGGCGAGGGCCAGTACGAGATCACCGACGAGCATCTCGACCGGCTCAACGAACTGGACACCGTCCTGCAGTCGGCCGCCGACGCGGGCGACCAGGCGGCGTTCACCCACGCGCTGGCGGCCCTGCTGGACGCCGTTCGCAGCCTTGGCACGCCACTGCCGGACGACGTGATCACACCGTCCGACCTTGTCCTTCCCGACGAGGACACCGGCCTTACCGAGGTGCGGGCATTGCTGTCCGACGAGGGCTTGATTCCGGGGTGATGACGGTGCGCAGCCGTTTCGAGCCCGACCGGCAGCTGACCGCCCGCATGGCGGTCACGATGTTCCTGCTCGGGCTGGTGTACGTGGCGTTCATCGCGGCGCTGATCGTGCTGCTGAAGTCCGTCGTCCTGGTGGTCGTCATCGCCGGCGGACTGCTGCTGGCCCAGTTCTGGTACTCCGACCGGATCGCGCTGTACGCCATGCGCGGCCGCCTCGTCACACCGGAAGAGGAACCCCAGTTGCACGGCGTCATCGACCGGCTGTGCGCCACCGCCGACATGCCCAAGCCCAGGGTGGCCATCTCGGACATGGACCTGCCCAACGCGTTCGCCACCGGCCGCAACGCCGACCATGCCGTCGTCTGCGTCACCACCGGACTACTGCGCCGGCTGGAGACGGAAGAACTCGAAGGCGTCCTCGCCCACGAGCTCTCGCACGTCGCGCACCGCGACGTGGCGGTGATCACCATCGCCTCGTTCCTGGGCGTGATCGCCGGGCTCGTCGTCCGCTTCGCGTTCTACTCCCAGCTGTTCGGCGGACGTAACCGCGACCAGAACACCGCCGCCGCGCTCGCCCTGGTGATGGCGGTCTCCGCCCTCGTCTACGCGGTCAGCTTCCTGCTCATCCGGGCGCTGTCGCGCTACCGGGAGCTGGCCGCCGACCGTGCCGGGGCCATGCTCACCGGCAAGCCCTCCGTGCTGGCCTCGGCGCTGACCAAGGTCAGCGGTGACGTGGCCCGCATTCCCACCCAGGACCTGCGCACCGCCCAGGCGTTCAACGCGTTCTTCTTCACCCCCGCCCTCGGGCCCGGCACCACGGTGGCCAACCTGTTCTCCACCCACCCCAGCCTGGAACGCCGGCTGGAGGCGCTCGCGGGGCTCTCCGCCGCGCTGGGCGAGCCGGGCGGGCCGATGTCGTGACGGGGACGTGATGCGCGTGGGTTTCCTGGATGTCCTGTTCGGCCGGAGCAAGCCGGTCAAGCCCGACCTGGACCAGCTGTTCGGCCCGCCCTCAGCGGCGATCACCCTCCAGGCGGCCATCGGTTTCACCCCGACCGGAGTCGGCTCGGTGTGCTTCGCCAGCATCGAAGGCGGCGCCTTCGCGCAGGTCCAGCAGGAGGTGAGGGCTCTGCTGGACGCCGACCCCGAACGCCGTGGCGTCCCGGTCGAGTTCAGCCGTGACATCTACGGCTACTCATGGCTGCTCTCCCGCCGCGATCCCGGCGACCTGCCCGCCCTCGTGGGCGACCTCCACGCGGTGAACAGTGCCCTGCAGGACAGTGGCTTCGGCCCGCAACTGCTGTGCTCCCTGGTCACCTTCCACGACGTCGAACTGCGCTCCCTTGCCCTGGTGTACCTCTTCAAACGCGGTAGCTTCTACGCCTTCGCTCCGCTGCCCGGGCACAAGCGCGACAGCCCGCTGGAGCTTCAGGTCAAGGCCGTGGTCAAGGACGACCTGCGGATCGAGCAGGACCTGAGTCGGTGGTTTGCGCTGTGGGGTGCCCCCGGCCTGTGACTGTCTGGCGCACGGTGGACCGGCGGAACAGCAGCCCTGAGGCGAGGGCGAGGGCGGTCAGCCAGGCCAAGGCGACGAGGAGTGGTCCGGTTTCGTCGAAGGCGGGGGTGAACGCGGCGTCGTACAGGATGCGAGTGGCGCCGTAGCCGGGCAGGGCGTGGCCGAGGCCGGAGACCTCCGGGTTGAGCATGGGGCTCTGTTCGATGCCGAGGTCGAGGAACGGCACGAGGAAGGCGGTGAAGACGCCGCCCACCCGGCCGAAGACGGCGCCGATCAGCGCGCCGATGGCCAGGTAGGTGAGTGCGAACATCAGGGTCCCGGCCGTCGTCCGGGTCGGGTCGCCGATGCCGCTCCGGGCGGCCAGTGTCACCAGGGCGGCGGCGCTCGCCACCAGCGCCAGGACCAGGCCGGTGGTCAGCCGGGCGGTGACCAGACGCGCGGGCGGGAGCCCCGCCAGCACCAGACGGCGGTCGGTGGCGCGGGCGGAACGCGTCTGGAAGTACATGGCGATGGCGGAGATGAACGCGGCGGCCCATCCGGCCGTGGCGGTCTCCACCTTGGCGCCGCCCCGCCCGCCGAGCAGCTCCGCGGCGTCCGCGATGGACTTCGCGGCCACGGCGACGAAGACCACGGGCACCACGATGAGCATCGTTGTGGTGACCGGGTTGCGGGCGGCCTCGGTCAGAAAGCGTCGCGTGAGCAGTGCCGTGGTCATCGCGGCGCCGCCCGTCCGTCACGCAGCTGCACGATGCGGTCGAAGCGTTCTTCGTCGGTCACGAAGTGACTGATGATCAGCACCGAGCGGCCGGCCCTGCGCCGCTCGCCGACCAGTTCCCAGAACCGGAGGTAGGTGTCGAAGTCGAAGCCCGCGTATGGCTCGTCGAGCAGCAGCACCTCGGGATCGGCCAGTAGCGCGAGACCGAGGTTGAGTTTGGCGAGCGTGCCGCCGGACAGCTGGTCGGTCCGGGTGCCGGCATAGCGCTCGAAGCCGAGGGCGGCGTACAGGGAGCGGCGGGAGTGCTGCTCGGCCTCCTTGCTCATGTCGTACGCGCGGCCGAACAGCTCGAAGTGCTCGTCGCAGGTGAGCCGTTCGTACGGGTTCCTGCGGGCAGTAGCCCAGCCGCCCGCTGTACGTCACGGTGCCGACGTCCGCGGCCAGCGCACCGACCAGGATCTTCATCAGGGTGCTCTTGCCGGAGCCGTTCTCGCCGACCAGCCCCACTACCTCCCCCGGGGCCAGAGCCAGGTCGACACCCCGCAGCACCGGCACCAGACGGCGCGCGGGCCACACGCCGCGGGTGTACGCCTTCTCGATGCCCGCCGCCCTCAGCACCGTGACCTCCCGCTCCGGCGGCGGGGTCACACGGCGGACCGGGGCGTCGGGCTCCTTGGCCGGTGACGGGCGTGCCGTCCGGGCATCGGGGCTGGTCATGACGGCCTCGCCGGTGGAGATGCGGTCGGCGTCGGCGGAGCGTCCAGGTAGGTGTCGGCGCCCGCGTAGACGATGGCGGCAGCCAGGTATCCGGCGCCCCACAGGCCCCAGGACTCCCACGGGGCATCCGTAGCGAGCAGGGCCGGAACCGGCAGGACACACAGGACGAGGAGAGCAAGCCCGGTGCGATGCACCAAACGTGAGGCGACCGCACCGTCGCGCCGGTGGCGCCGGGACAGGAGAGCGGCGCCGCCGACGACGGTGGCCAGCTGCACGGCCACCAGAGCTACAGCGAGCGCGGACATGGCGGCCGTCACCTCCTGACGGTGCGGCGGGAGGGGCTTTCCGCCGCGGTGTCCTCATCCGCATGAGGGCGCTTGGGGGCTACCGTCCGGTCCCGGGAGGTGGCGTACTTCCGCCCCGGCCGGGACGTCGTCCTGCCAGGGCCGCGGTAATGGGTCTTCCAGCGCGGCCAGAAGGCGGGGGTGTGGGCTGCGTAGGCGGCCCAGTCGTCGCCGAACTCTTTGGCGACCTCGCGTTCCTCGCTGCGGGCCAGACGCACATTACGTCGCCATCGGCGTCGGCAGGCGGTAGGCGCGCAGGACGTTGGTGACGGCTGTTTCGTCGCCGTCGGGCAGGTCCCAGTCGTGGAGGGGGGATTCGATGACGACCTCGTGACTGCCGATGCCGTTGGCGTGGGTGTGCAGCCCGGTGGTGTGGTGGCGGGCCGGCTGGTCGCCGCTGCTCAGGACGGGGTAGCGGTTGGGTATGACGCGGATTGCCCAGTCGGTGCCTGATGCGCGGGTGGGGGCGGGTAGGCGCCAGATCTCGGGCGGGGTGGCGTCTTCGTGGCCGGGGCAGAAGGGGCAGGCCGGATCGGCGGCCGCGGGCTGTCGGGGCGGCGCCGTGGCGGGGTGTGGGGCGGGCATCTGGCGGGGGCGGTGTGCGCGGCCGGGGGTGATGGCCACCCAGTCGTGGGTGAAGGGGTCCTGACGTAGTTCCGGCGGGGTCATGCTCACCGTTCCTTCCGCGCTGGCTCGGTGGGTGCGGGGCCGGGGGCGGTTCGGGTGACGGCGCGCCAGAAGAGTTCCGGGTCGGTGGCGAACTGGCGGGCGCAGGAGGGTGAGCAGAACCGGAACTCGCGTCCCTGGTAGGTGGTGGGGAGGATGCCGGCGCCGTCCACGCGCATGCCGCACACCGGGTCGCGATCCTCGTCGGCGGTGCCGGCTGCAGCGAGGGACCGGGGTGTTTGCGGGGTGTGCCCGAGGAGGCTGGTGATGAGCCTCAGTTCGTCGCCGATCAGGCGGGGCAGCAGGAAACGTTCGCGCATTAGGCCGTGTCCGGCCGCGGCGAGGCGGTGGGCGGATGTGGAATCGGCGAGGAGTTCGAGGACGGCTTGGGCGCACTGTTCGGTGGTGTCGACGAGGTGGCCGCCGACGCCGTCGGGCAGTTGCAGGGGGATGCCGCCGGCCCGGCCGGCGACGACGGGCGTGCCCTTCCAGACTGCTTCGGAGACCACCAGGCCGAAGCCCTCGCGCAGCGATTTCTGGATGACCACGTCAGCGTGCCGCTGGAAGGCGCTGACTTCGATGTTGCCGACGCCGGTGAGGTTGGTGAACAGGGAGATGTCCGGGTCGTCGGCTGCGGCGGCGGTGATCTGCTCGTAGACCCGCCAGCCTTCGGGGTCGTCCAGGGCCATCGAGCCGACCAGCGCCAGCTGCACGCCGGGCATCTGCTCCTTGACGGTGCGGTAGGCGGCGATGACCCCGAGGGGGTCCTTCCAGGGGTCGAAGCGGGAGACCTGCACCAGCAGCGGGCGGGCGGTGTCGACGCCGATCCAGTCCAGCACGGAGGTGGCGAAACCATCGTCGATGGGCATGTTCTTCGGGCTGAGTGGGTCGATGGCGGGCGGGATGATCTCCACCCTTGAGGTTGGCAGGTCGGGGGGTACGAACGCGCCGAGGGTGAACACGGCCGCGTCGTAGGGGGCCAGCAGGGGCCGCAGCCGCGCCCACACGGCCGGGTGGGGCTGGGAGCTGTCGATGTGGCAGCGCCACACCCAGGCGGTGTCGCCGCGGCCGTGGAGTCGGGGCAGGGCGAGTGGCTGCGGATCGTGGACGACCACGACGTCGTACGAC
>CAMLJW010000027.1 GCA_946480485.1 uncultured Streptomyces sp.
CGGGACGCGGAGGCACTGATGGTGCATCCGAAGACCGGCAAGGTCTACATCGTCTCGAAGAACGAGGGCGGCGGCGGGCTGTACGAGCAGCCCGCGACGCTCAGCGCCCAGGGCACCAACGTCTTCAAGCGCATGGCCGACATCGACCTCTGGGTCACCGACGGCGCCTTCTCGCCCGACGGCAAGACGCTCGCCGTACGCGGCTACTTCGGCGGGATCGCGTACGACTGGAACGGCGGGAAGCTGAAGCGGGAGGGCCGACTGAGCGTGCCGCTCCAGGGGCAGGGTGAGTCGATGACCTACACACCCGACGGGTCCACGCTGCTGTACGGGAGCGAGGGGGAGGGGAGCTCCGTGGAGCCCGGCGACGTGCCGGGTGGTGGTGCCGAGGGCGGTAAGTCACCGGCTGGGGGCGGCGGTTCGTCGGCCGACGGTGAGCGAGACGGCGAGAATGTGAACGGCAATGTCACGGCGGGCGCCATCGCTCTCGCCGTCGGGTTCGTCGTCTACGGGCTCAAGCGGCTGTTCCGGCGAGCGCCCTGAGTCCCGCAGCGCATTCAAGGGCTGCCCCTGGTTCTGAGGGGCTCGAGAAGAGGTACGGGGAGAAGCGCGCCCTCGACGGCTTCGACCTGGCGGTCCGGGAGGGAACGGTGCACGGCCTGCTCGGGCCGAACGGCGCGGGCAAGACCACCGCCGTCCGCATCCTGGCGACGCTCCTCAGGCTCGACGGCGGGCGGGCGCAGGTGGCGGGCCTGGACGTGGCACGGCAGCCGCGGGAGGTACGGGCGCGGATCGGCCTCACCGGCCAGTACGCCGCCGTGGACGAGGTGCTGACCGGGCGGCAGAACCTGGAGATGTTCGGCCGGCTGTTCCATCTCGGAGGCAGGCGGGCGCGGCTGCGGGCCGGGGAGCTGCTGGAGCAGTTCGATTTGGTGGACGCGGCCGACAAGGGCGTCGGGAAGTACAGCGGCGGCATGCGGCGGCGCCTCGACCTCGCCGCCTCGATGATCCTCGCCCCGGCCGTACTCTTCCTCGACGAGCCGACCACCGGGCTCGACCCCCGCAGCCGCGGTGAGGTCTGGGACTCCGTACGGACGCTGGTCGCGGGCGGCACGACCGTCCTGCTGACCACCCAGTACCTGGAGGAGGCCGACAAGCTCGCCTCCCACATCACTGTGATCGACCAGGGCCGCGCCATCGCCGACGACACCCCGGACGGGCTGAAGAACACGGTCGGCGGCGACCGCGTCGAGGTCGTCGTCGCAGAGCGCGCCGACATCCCGCGCGCCGTGAAGGTCGTCGCCCGGGTGGCGGACGGCGAACCGGAGGCGGACGAGACGGAGTTGAAGGTGCATGCACCGGTCACCGACCGGGTCTCGGCGCTCACCGAGGTCGCGCGGACCCTTCAGGACGAGGGCGTCCGGGTGGAGGACATCGGGCTGCGCAGGCCGAGCCTCGACGACGTCTTCCTGCGCCTGACCGGACACCGGACCGAGAAGGAGGAGGAGGCGGCATGA
This sequence comes from uncultured Streptomyces sp., assembly GCA_946480485.1. The sequence continues at coordinate 1,518 of CAMLJW010000027.1, forward strand.
GTGCCGTGGACCTGACCCAGCGGAAAACCCGCGGGCGCGCCGCGTGGGCCCTCGCAGACTGCTGGAACATCGTGCGCCGCGGGCTCACCCACTACCAGCGCCAGCCCATCGACATCGCCTGGCAGCTGGGCTTCCCGATCCTGTCGGTCCTTCTGTACGGGTATGTCTTCGGAAGCGCGATGAAGGTGCCCGGAGGCGGGGACTACAGGGACTTCCTGATGCCGGGCATGTTCGTGATGACGATGGCCTTTGGTTTCATCAACACCGCGACGCTCGTGGTCTACGACTCCACCAAGGGCGTCATCGACCGTTTCCGCTCCATGCCCATGGCCCCGTCCGCGGTCGTCGCCGGGCGCGGCGTCACCGATCTGATCGTCGCCTGCGGGGAGTTGACGATCCTGATGCTCACCGCGGTCGCCATGGGGTGGCGACCGGACGGCGGACTCGACTTCGTGCTCGCCTTCGGACTGTTGCTGTGGCTGCGGTTCGCGCTGATCTGGCTCGGCGTGTGGCTGGGGCTTCTGGTGCCCAATCCGGAGGCGGCGGGCGGTCTCTTCGCTGTCGCCTTCCCACTGACGATGATCTCCAGCATCTTCGTCGCCCCGCAGCTGATGCCGGACTGGCTGGGCTTCGTCGCGGCCTGGAACCCGATCTCGTCGACGGCCACGGCCACGGGTGAGCTGTTCGGGACGCCCGTCGGAAGCGGTGACGGGTGGATCGAGCAGCACGCGCTGCTGATGGCGGGCGGGTGGCCGCTGATCCTCACAGCGATCTTCGTGCTGCTCGCGGTGCGGCGGTTCCAGAAGCTCGGGCGGTGATACGCCGATGGGGGCGCCCGCACTGGCACAGTGCGGGCGCCCCCATCGACGTAAGTACCGGTGTACGGCCTCCGGCTACAGCCGCTCGATCACATGGTCGACGCACTTCGTGAGGGCCTCGACGTCCGCCGGGTCGACCGCCGGGAACATCGCCACACGGAGCTGGTTGCGGCCGAGCTTGCGGTACGGCTCCGTGTCGACGACGCCGTTGGCGCGCAGGACCTTGGCGACGGCGGCCGCGTCGACCTCGTCCGAGAAGTCGATCGTGCCGATGACCTGGGAGCGCTTGGCCGGGTCGGTGACGAACGGGTTCGCGTACTTCACGTCCTCGGCCCAGCCGTACAGCGTGCGCGAGGATGTCGCGGTGCGACGGACCGACCAGTCCAGGCCGCCCTGGCCGTTCAGCCACTCCAGCTGGTCGTTGAGGAGGAAGAGGGTGGCCAGGGCCGGGGTGTTGTACGTCTGGTTCTTGCGCGAGTTGTCGATCGCCGTCGGGAGGCTGAAGAACTCCGGGACGTGGCGGCCGGACGCGTGGACGCGCTCGGCGCGCTCGATCGCGGCCGGGGAGAAGATCCCGATCCACAGGCCGCCGTCGGCGGCGAAGGACTTCTGCGGGGCGAAGTAGTAGACGTCCGTCTCGGCGATGTCGACCGGGAGGCCGCCGGCACCCGAGGTGGCGTCCACGAGGACGAGGGAACCCTCGTCGGCGCCCGCGACACGCTTGACGGGGGCCGCGACACCCGTGGAGGTCTCGTTGTGGGTGAGTGCGTAGACGTCCACACCCGGCTCGGCCCCCGGGTCCGGGTGCGTGCCCGGGTCGCAGGAGATGACGGAGGGCTCGGCCAGCCAGGGGGCGAGCTTGGCGGCCTTCGCGAACTTGGAGGAGAACTCGCCGAACGACAGGTGCTGCGACTTGTTCTCGATGAGCCCGTGGGTCGCGATGTCCCAGAACGCGGTGGAGCCGCCGTTGCCGAGAACGACCTCGTAGCCCTCGGGCAGGGAGAAGAGCTCGCGCACACCCTCGCGGACCTTGCCGACGAGGTTCTTGACGGGGGCCTGGCGGTGGGAGGTGCCCATGAGGGACGTACCGGTGGCGGCCAGCGCGTCCAGTGCCTCCGTCCGCACCTTGGAGGGGCCCGAGCCGAAACGTCCGTCGGCGGGCTTGATGTCAGCGGGAATCTGGATATCAGCCACGTCCGGAGCCTAGCCCTTCCTGGAAACCTGGGCGAAACGTCGTCCGTCGGGTGAGACGAGGTTCCTCAAACGCCACAGGGGCCCTCGACGAGCCCTGGCGGGATCGGCGGATCCGGGCCATCGAGCTCACGGACTGAGCCGCTCCACCCGCCACCCTCCGCCGGCCTCCGCCACGTACTGCAGGCGGTCGTGCAAGCGGTTCTCCCGGCCCTGCCAGAACTCGACTGTCCACGGGGCGACGCGGAAGCCGCCCCAGTTCGGCGGGACGGGGACCTGCTCGCCCTCGGGGTAGCGGGCGGCCAGCTCGGCGTACGCGGCGTCGAGTTCGGCCCGCGAGACGATCAACGAGGACTGCACGCCGGCCCAGGCGCCGAGCTGGGAGCCGTGCGGTCGGGTCCGGAAGTAGGCGGCCGTCTCGTCCCGCCCCGTACGCCGCGCGGTGCCGGTGACGATGACCTGGCGGGCCATCGCATGCCACGGAAAAAGCAGCGAGACGTGCGGGTTCTCCGCGAGCTCACGCGCCTTGCGGGACTCGTAGTTGGTGTAGAAGACGAAGCCCTGCTCGTCGTAGTGCTTCAACAGCACCGTACGGGAGCTCGGCCGGCCTTGCGCGTCCGCCGTGGAGACGACCATGGCGTTCGGCTCGTAGACCGCGCCGCCCACGGAGGCCTGCGCGGACTGTTTGAACCAGCGCGCGAACTGCTCCATGGGGTGGACGGCCAGCTCGGTCTCGTCGAGTCCCTCGGCCCGGTAGTGCTTGCGCATCGCGGCAGGGTCGAGGACGGGGTCATGGTCGCTCACGCGGTCATCTTGCCGTATCCCCGGAGGGCGGCCGGTGGGGGTGTGCTGCTCAGCGCATGGCACTGAGTGCCGCGTACTCTCCCCATAGGTGGTACCAAAGGAGTATCGTCCTGCTGCCGAACCGGTGTGGGTGACCGCCTGCCGCACGGGGCATCACCGGGGTGACGCACGGACCGCGAGTCCCGAGCGACCGTGGAACCGCACGAGGCCGCCCACGCGTGACTGCCACATGATCATGAACACCCGGCACCCCCTGAGCCACACCCCTGAACCACAGCCCAAGCGTCACATCCCCTGAGTCACACCCCGAGCCACACCCGAGCCACAGCCAAATCCACCCGTCGCACGCATGATGAGGAGCCGCCTGATGTCCGACTTCGTACCCGGACTCGAGGGAGTCATCGCGTTCGAGACGGAAATCGCCGAACCGGACAAGGAGGGCGGCGCCCTGCGGTACCGGGGTGTCGACATCGAGGACCTGGTCGGCCACGTCTCGTTCGGAAACGTCTGGGGGCTGCTCGTCGACGGCGCCTTCAACCCCGGCCTGCCGCCCGCCGAACCGTTCCCCATCCCCGTCCACTCCGGCGACATCCGCGTGGACGTCCAGTCGGCCCTCGCGATGCTCGCCCCCGTCTGGGGCCTCAAACCGCTCCTCGACATCGATGAGCAGGAGGCCCGCGAAGACCTCGCCCGCGCCGCCGTCATGGCCCTCTCGTACGTCGCCCAGTCCGCCCGTGGACAAGGCATGCCGATGGTGCCCCAGCGCGAGATCGACAAGGCGCAGTCGGTCGTCGAACGCTTCATGATCCGCTGGCGCGGCGAGCCGGATCCCAAGCACGTGGCGGCGGTGGACGCCTACTGGACGTCGGCGGCGGAACACGGGATGAACGCGTCGACGTTCACCGCCCGTGTGATCGCCTCGACCGGCGCGGACGTGGCGGCGGCGCTCTCGGGCGCGGTGGGAGCGATGTCCGGCCCTCTCCACGGAGGCGCTCCCTCCAGGGTCCTCGGCATGATCGAGGAAATCGAACGCATGGGCGATGCGGAGCCCTACGTGCGCAAGGCTCTCGACCGGGGCGAACGCCTCATGGGCTTCGGTCACCGCGTCTACCGCGCCGAAGACCCCCGAGCCCGAGTCCTGCGCCGCACCGCCCGCGAACTCGGCGCCCCCCGCTTCGAGATCGCCGAAGCCCTGGAGAAGGCGGCCCTTCGGGAGCTGCACGCGCGCCGCCCGGACCGCGTCCTGGCGACGAACGTCGAGTTCTGGGCGGCCATCGTTCTCGACTTCGCCGAAGTCCCCGCCCACATGTTCACGTCCATGTTCACCTGCGCCCGCACGGCCGGCTGGTCGGCTCACATCCTCGAACAGAAGCGCACGGGCCGCCTCGTCCGACCGTCGGCCCGCTACGTGGGCCCGGGCACCCGCGACCCGCACGAGATCGAGGGCTACGAGGACATCGCGCACTGAGCGTGTACCGACGCCGAACGCAGACGACCCGCGAGCTCTGGTCCCCTCCGAGGAGGGTGCCGGCCGGACGTGCCGGCGAGCTCGCGGGTCGGGTGACTGCTGGGAAATCGGGCCGGCTGCGTGTTCATCTCACACGCTGGTCCGGCACCGCACTGGGTATGGTGGCGGGCCGCTAGCCCGCAGCCACCTCGCGCGTCCGCAATGAAATCACTGCAGGATCACCTCCTTTCGGCGTGCGACACACATTAGGCACCTGCCGCCCTCGTCTCAACCGCTTTTTTCGCACCGACCGTCGTACACCTATCGTCGCCTCGCTGTACGAGCTGAACGAGCCGCAGGTGCGGTGAGAGACGTTGATTCGGCCCGGCCCGGCCCGGCCCGGCCTGTGGCCTGGGAGCGAGTTACCTCCTTTTCGCGTGCAGGCGACGCCAGCGATCACGAGCCTCTTCGGAGTCGGATTCACCGAGGTAGACGGCGTGCGGGGCGCGTTCCCGGTGTGCAACGATTTTTTTCCATCTTGGGGGAACCGGATGTGGGCCGCGTCACGTTCGAGTTGAATGATTCCTAGTGAGTGATGCGTAGTGAGTGATGCGTAGTGAGTGAACCGGCGCGCGGTCGTACCGCGCAGGACACGCCGACACGGCCTGCAGGGGGTGCCAGGTGAGTGCTTCCCGGCGCAGCGGGACCACGGACGAGCTGGGGCCGCAGGAGCCCGAGCGGGACGGGTCCCGTCTGCTTGCCGCTCTGCTCGACGGGATGGACGCGGCGTTGTGCGCCTTCGACGCCGACGGGGTCGTGACCCACTGGAATCGCGAGGCGGAGCGGATTCTGGGATGGACCGCGGAAGAGGCCGTCGGGCGGCGGGGGTTCGCCGGATGGGCCGTGCGGACCGCGGACGCCGAGGAGGCCGAGCGGCGGCTGCTGTCGGCGATGCAGGCCCCGGGGCGGCAGGTGCACGAGTTCGCGTTGCTCACCAAGGACGGCGGACGGGTGCTCGTGCGCACGCAGTCCGCTGCCGTGCGCGGCCCGGACGGCAAGCCCGCGGGCGTGTACTGCGCGTTCAGTGAGGTGCACACGCAGATCGATCTGGAGCGGTCGATCGCCCTGAGCGAGGCGTTGTTCGAGGACGCGTCGTGGGGGGTGGTGCTCGTCGACGCCGACCTTCGGCCCGCCGTCGTCAACGCGCATGCGGCTCGCGCGCTCGGGACAGCGCGTACGGCTGTGCTGGGGCGGCCCTTGGGGGAGTTGATCGCGCAGGGTGTCGAGGAGCTGGAGAGCGCGCTCACGCATGTGCTTGCGGAGGGGGCACCGCCCGCACCCGCCGAGATGTGGGTGACCGTGCGGACGCCGGAGGGCGAGAAGCGGCGGTGCTGGCGGAGCGGGTTTCTGCGGCTGGCCTCGCCGCTTGCGGAGGAACCGGTACCGCTTGGTGTCGGGTGGCTCTTCCAGGACGTGACCCAGAGCAAGCAGAACGAGCAGGAGGCCTCGCTGCTGCGGTTTCGCGCCAACCAGCTGCACCGGGCAGCGCGTGCGGCGGGCGAGTGCGAGAACCCTGCGGAGGCGGCGGTCGTCCACCTGGACTTCTCGCTGGCCGGGTTCGCCGATCACGCGCTGATCGACCGGGTGGCGGGTGGCGCCGTACGCGACGGAGAAGGCCCGGTGCGGCTCGTACGGGCCGCCGCCACGCCCTCGGGCGCACCGGGCCCCAGCCTGCTCGCCGACGGAAGTGCCGGGCTGCCCGTGCGATACGCCGAGGGGCATCCGGCCCTGCAGTGCGTCGACCGGATCGGGTTCGTACGGGCCGGTGCGGGGACGTCCTCTCCCGATCAGACCCGCGAGTGGGCAGTGTCCCGGCAGTGGCCGGCGGACTCCGTACACGCCCTGTGCGCGGTCCTGCGCAGCCGGGGGCGGACCCTGGGCGTCGTGACGTTTCTTCGGGGCGCCAGCCGCACCCGGTTCGAGCGGGCCGACGCGATGTACGCGGAGGACGTCGCGGTACGGATCGCCGCGGCGCTGGACCTGGCGGAGGCACTGGAGCGGGGGTGACCCGACAGGGCGACGCCGACTGGCCCGGCCGGCCGGCGAGTCGCGCTCGGGGGCGGGGCTCGGCGGCGACCGTGTCGGCGATCAGGATGTCGGCGACCGCGACGGCCTCGGCCTCCTCGTCCCGCATGCGTCCCAGGAGGCTGATCGCGGCATCGAAGAACCGCCCGGCCGCCTTTCTCTCGCTCATCGGCCGCCCGTCGAAGTCACAGCCGTACTCCCGCGTGTCGCGGATCACGTTGCGGTCTGGACCGGTCGCGCTGTCAACACGGCCGCGGGGCCGGGCCGGAAGCCATGACCGCCGGTCACGCCACAGGCCACGGAGGAAGTCGTCACCGTGTGGCTCCCATCGAGCGGCACGGGTTGTCAGTCGGATGCGTCAGAATTGGAGCCAGGGCCAGCGCACACGCCGGTGAGCCACTCAGCCTCCGGCAGAGCTAATCGAGGGGCACGTAATGTCCGGACTGATCGACACCACGGAGATGTATCTGCGCACCATCCTCGAGCTGGAGGAGGAAGGTGTGGTCCCGATGCGCGCCCGAATCGCCGAGCGGCTTGACCAGAGCGGGCCGACGGTAAGCCAGACCGTCGCGCGTATGCAGCGCGACGGTCTCGTGGCGGTGGCCAGTGACCGCCACCTGGAGCTCACGGACGAGGGCCGCCGACTGGCCACGCGGGTGATGCGCAAGCACCGTCTCGCGGAGTGCCTGCTCGTCGACGTGATCGGTCTGGAGTGGGAGCAGGTGCACGCCGAGGCCTGCCGCTGGGAGCACGTGATGAGTGAGGCGGTCGAGCGCCGTGTCCTGGAGCTGCTGCGCCACCCGACCGAGTCGCCGTACGGGAATCCGATCCCGGGCCTGGAAGAGCTGGGCGAGAAGGACGGAGCCGACCCGTTCCTGGACGCGGGGATGGTCTCGCTGGCCGACCTGGCCCCCGGGAGCGACGGCAAGACGGTCGTCGTACGCCGCATCGGCGAGCCCATCCAGAAGGACGCGCAGCTGATGTACACGCTGCGGCGGGCCGGTGTGCAGCCCGGCTCGGTGGTCAGCGTGACGGAGTCGGCGGGCGGCGTCCTCGTGGGCAGCAGCGGCGAGGCCGCCGAACTGGGGTCGGACGTCGCCTCCCACGTGTTCGTGGCGAAGCGGTAGCGGGGAGGCCGACGGCCCGGACGTCGAAGCCATGGCCACCACCGTCCTCCCCTCGCAGGAGGCATGTGACCTGGGGTCTTGATCACCGGGGCGGTGGCGCCGACGCTCGGTCAGGGAGGGACGGGAGAGGTGCCACGGGCAGGACCACACCCATGGCCAGACCCATGTCCACGCGTACGACCGCAGACATGAGGTGGGCCCCGGCGCACCATGGCGCCGGGGCCTGTCCTCCCCTGTGCTGACCCGGAGCCCCGAGCTCTCAGGGTCATCCCCTCGGACCGTTTTCCCCGAGCGGTCCGCCTCCCGCTGAAGATCTCCCCGTGGTGGCGGCGATCAATCCCTCAGCGAGGTCACTCGAACGAGGGGTGTTACCGCCAAGAACCCCGTCTTCGAATGCGCATTCGATAACGAGTGAGTGACGGATCCCTCACTCCATCCCTTGTTCTTCGCAGGGAATCCCGGCTTTCAGGCCGGGCGGGAATGCGACCCTCGGCCCGGAGGCGCGGAGCGCCGGAGCGCCTGAACCCGTCCCGCGGCGACTTCTACGCCGAGGTCATGGCCGAGTCCGAGGACGGCTGGCGCCCCGTCTTCGAGCCCGAGCCGATGCTCAGGTTGCGTCAGACGTGGGTGTACGACGCGCACTGGGAGGAGCTGGCGCAAGTCCGCTGCCCGGCCCTTGTCGTACGCGGCCTCGACGGCGAGCTCGGCCGGGCCGAGTCCCAGGAGATGGTCCGCGTCCTGCCCCAGGGCCAGTACGCGGAGGTCGCCGACGCCGGCCACCTCGTGCACTACGACCAGCCGGACGCCTGGCGGGCAGCGATCGAGCCGTTCCTGGACTCCTTGCTCATGATCCGTGTCACCCCACCGCTGGGCATCGAGGAAAGGAGCGCCGCGGGAAAACACTGACGTGACCCGGCGTCAGCCCTTGCTGACCGCCGTCAGAATCTCCGGCAGTCGCCGTGCCAGGCGCGGCGCGGACAGGCGCAGCCCCAACAGGCCGATCAGCGCACCGTACGCCGTCCCCAGCGGCAGCAGCAGCCACGTCCACTCCTCTGCGTCCGCCGCGACGTGCAGCCAGATCGTGAAGGCGAGGACGGGCGCACACAGCAGGGCCGCCACCATGCCGCCGAAGATGGAGACCCAGGCGAGGCCCGCCTGCCCGGGGGCCACGTTCTTGTAGCCATCCTGCGGGATCGAGTACGGCAAGCGCGCGGAGCACCAGGCCCCGGTCGCCAGCATCGCGCCGAGCAACGCGAAGGACAGGCCCAGGACTTCGGGCAGGGCGGGCCAGTCGCCGAGCATCGCCGTCGTCAGGACGCTCACGAGCGTCGCGTACGGGAGGGTGATCACCAGGAGCGCCCACGCCCGTCCGCGGAGCTCGACATACGCGTCGCGCGTGGACGAGATGGTCATCGCGACCATCCAGAACGCGGACGTGTCCTGCCCGAACTGGTTGTACATCTGGATTCCGAGCATCCCGGCGGCGAAGCACGCGAGGTAGATCGAACCGGTGCCCTGCAAGGCGTTGAACAGCGGCACGATCAGACCGATCGCGAGCGACGTCACCCACGCGGTCTTGGTCTTGGGGTCGCGCCACACGTACCGCAGGCTGCGCTCCATGACCGTGCCCGTGCGACCCGCGGGCAGCAGGCGGCCCAGGCCCGAGGAACGGCCGGCCTTGTCCCGGGCGGGCTCGGCGGCCTGGAGCGTGGAACCGTCCGGCGAGGTCATCAGCCGGGTCAGACTCCGCTGCCAGAGGGCCAGCAGGGCCGCCAACGCCAGCGCGCTCAGGGCGATCTGGGCGGCACCGGTGGCGTATGAGCCCTCGCTCACCGAGTCGACCGCGCCGATCGCCGAGGCGGGGGGCAGCCAGCGCAGTGCGTCGGCCGCCGGGTCCAGCGTCGACAGGCCCGACGCACCCAGCTTCCGGGCCCCGAAGTTGACGAGCTGCGTGCCCATGGCGATCACCAGACCGCTCAGGACGGCGAGGTCGCGGCCCTTGCGGCTGGTCAGCAGGCGCATGTTGGCGGCCGCGACCGCGCGGGCGAGGGCCACGCAGACGAGGAGCGCGAGGACGGCCGCGACGACCGAGGTGACGTACGCGGCCGTGCCGCGCGCCGTCGCGATCACGGAACCGGCGAACAGGCACAGCGTGAACAGCGGCCCCATGCCGATCAGGGAAGCCGCCAGCAGAGCGCGGACGAGCGGACGCGGGCGCAGCGGCAGCATCACCAGACGGGTGGGGTCGAGCGTCTCGTCGCCGCCGGGGAAGAAGAGGGGCATCACGGCCCAGCCGAGCGCCAGGACGGCGGTGAGCAGCACCGTGACCGACACGGCGTGCGTGTTGCCGCGCAGGGCGATCAGGCCGACGAGCTGGAGCGCGGCGAAGAGCAGCGTGACGACGGCCGAGGCGACGTATGCGGCACGCCGCCCGGCCGACTGGCGCAGGCCGTTGCGCAGGAGGGACAGCTTCAGGCGTACGACGACGGGGACGATCGAGGTGGAGGGGGCAACCGGGGTCGCGGTAGCCACTGGGATGGCCGAGTCGAGGGGGGTGACGGGGCTGCCCGGCCTCATCGGGCCCCGCCCAGCCACTCGAGGTCCGAGCCGGCGACACGGTCGTTCGCCCCGACGAGTTCGAGGAACGCCTTCTGGAGGGAGGGCGCCGCGCCGCGCACCTCGGCGAGCGGGCCGTGCGCGCGGATACGTCCCGCGGCCATCACGGCGACCCAGTCGCAGAGCGACTCGACCAGCTCCATGACGTGGGAGGAGAAGACGACGGTGGCGCCGGACGCGGTGTAGTGCTCCAGGACGCCGCGGATCGTCTGTGCCGAGACGGGGTCGACGCCCTCGAACGGCTCGTCCAGGAAGAGGACTTCGGGGTTGTGGAGCAGCGCGGCGGCGAGGCTGATCTTCTTGCGCATGCCGGTCGAGTAGTCGACGACGAGCTTGTGCTGGGCGCCGGCGAGGTCGAGTACGTCCAGGAGCTGGGTGGCCCGCTTGTCGACCTCGTCGCCGGGCAGTCCGCGCAGCCGGCCGGTGTACGCGAGAAGCTCGCGCCCCGACAGGCGCTCGAACAGCCGCAGGCCCTCGGGCAGGACACCGATACGGGCCTTGACCTCCGTCGGATCCTGCCACACGTCGTGCCCGACGACCTCGACGGTGCCCTGGTCGGGCCGGAGCAGGCCGGTCACCATCGACAGCGTGGTGGTCTTCCCGGCTCCATTCGGCCCGACCAGGCCGACGAACCGTCCCGCGGGCAACTCCAGATCGATACCCGCGACGGCGATCTGCTCCCCGAACCGCTTCCACAACCCCCGCACCCGCACGGCCACAGCGCCCACCCCGGCTCCCTCCGTCATGTGACCACGGTACGGGGACGCGCCCCGTCAGGGGTGCGCCCCCGTAGGGGCGCGGGGAACTGCGCGCCCAGCCACATACGGCCCGAGATCCCGTACCGGCCTACTGGCGGAGCGAACGGCGTACGTCCCTCCCGCACGCGTAGGCGATGGGCGAGATCAGCTCCTGCGCGTCGGGCAGCCAGCGGTTGGCGGGTGTCGGCTGACAGGCCCACTGGACCCTCCCGTGCACGCCGAACCGCGTAGGCGGCGCAGCCACATACGTACCCTCTCCGAGCACGTCCAGATCGAGAGAGGCAAGCGGCCACCCGAGGTCGCGGACCAGGTCGGGGACCTTCGCGTCGGCACCCGGCAGCACGAAGAACTGCACCCGCCGGTGGGGTGTGCAGGTCACGGGCCCGAGCGTCAGCTCCATGCGCCGCATGCGGGCGAGCGCGAGAAACCCCGCCGTCTCCGGGACGGAAATCGCGTCGAACGTACGCCCCGTGGGCAGCAGGATCGACGCCGACGGCTGTTTCGACCACAGTCGGCGCGCGACGCTCGCACTGCCCGTCGCCCGGGTCGGCCAGTCCTCGCGCGCCGGGTGCGCGCCGGGGACGGCGCACGCGGGCTCGCCGCACGAGCAGCGCTGCACCCCGTCGACGGCTTCCAGCCAAGTGCCGGGGAACACGTCCCAGTGGCGCTCTTCGGCGTAGCGCACGGCGATGTCCTGCAGTGCTTCTCCGCGCTGCTTCGGGATCTGCGTGGCTTCGGTGCTCGAGATGGTGTCTTCCACAACCAACACAACTCCCGCGCTCACCTCGGGTTACGGTCCTGACGCGCGCGGGGGAGGGGCATCGATTCCTCGTGTGGGGCGCATGGACACATGGGTGGGGGCGCGCACGGGGAAAGGCGGCGGGGGCTGGGTACCCAGGTGTGGGGTCGGGCCCCAGCCCGATACCCCGGCGATCCTCGTATGTCTCGCATTGTCGGTAGGTCCGCGGGGCATTGATCTTCAAGGTCGGATCTCTCCGCTCGATTCGTGGTTCCGGCCATGACGAATCGTCAGCTCGGTGCGTGGACAGGCAGCACCGCAGCCGCATGGCGAATGAGCCGAAGGGGCGCGCCGGAGGCGAACCGAGCCAGAAAACAGGGGGATGTGCCATGGCCGCAAGGCCTCTCGTCGCGCGACAGCCGAACGAACGGCTGCAGGCGCTCATCCAGGAAGCGGGGTGCTCGAACGCCGGGCTGGCCCGCCGGGTCAACATGTGCGGCGCTGAACACGGTCTCGATCTGCGCTATGACAAGACGTCCGTGGCGCGCTGGCTGCGCGGTCAGCAGCCGCGCGGGCGGGCGTCCGCGATCATCGCGGAGGCGCTGGGTCGCAAGCTGGGCCGGACGGTCACGATCGACGAGATCGGGATGGCGAACGGCAAGAACCTCGCCTCCGGTGTGGGTCTGCGGTTCTCGCCGACCGTCCTCGGCGCCATCGAGCAGGTGTGCGAGCTGTGGCGCAGCGACGTGGGCCGCCGGGACGTGGGCCGCCGGGACTTCCTGTCCGGCTCGTCGGTCTCCGTCTCCGTCTCCGCCTCCGCGCTCGTCGAGCCGAGCCGCGACTGGCTGATCTCCGCGCCGGACGTCCAGGTGGCTCGCTCGGCCGGGCCGCGGGTCGGGCTCTCCGACGTGGCGGCGGTCCGGGCGATGACGCAGGCGCTGGTGGATCTGGACCACCAGTACGGCAGCGGGCACGTACGCCCTGTCGTCACGCACTACCTGAACAGCGTCGTCTCCGGGCTGCTGGCGGGCGCGTACCGGGAAGCCGTCGGGCGTGAACTCTTCGCCGCCGTCGCCCGGTTGACGGAGCTGGCGGGCTATATGGCGGTCGATACCGGGCAGCCGGGGCTCGCGCAGCGGTACCACATCCAGGCGTTGCGGCTCGCGCAGGCGGCGGGCGATCGCGGGTACGGCGGGTACGTACTGGCCGCGTCCATGAGCCACCTGGCCGCGCAGCTCGGGAACCCGCGGGAGATCGCGCAGTTGGCGCGCGCGGCGCAGGAGGGCGCGCGGGGGCGGGTGACCCCGCGCGCGGAGTCGATGTTCCACGCCGCCGAGGCGCGCGGGCACGCGCTCATGGGTGACGCACGGGCGGCCCAGACGGCGTCGGGACGGGCGGTCACCGCCCTGGAGTCGGCCGACGAGACCTCCGGGGACGACCCGCAGTGGATCGCGCACTTCGACGAGGCATACCTCGCCGACGAACTGGCGCACTGCCACCGGGATCTCGGGCAGGGCCACGCGGCCGCGCGGTGTGCGCAGGAGTCCCTCGCTGGGCATCCGCAGACGCGCGCCCGGCGGCGCGCGATCGGATTGGTCCTGCTGGCCACCGCACAGGTGCAGCAGCGCGAGGTGGAGCAGGCCTGTCACACCGGGCTGCGGGCGGCTGAACTCCTGGGCACGTTGCGGTCGAACCGCGGCGCCGAGTACCTGGACGACTTCCAGCAGCGACTGGAGCCGTACCGTGAGGAGCCGGTGGTCCGGGAGTTCGGGGCGCGGCTGGATCTGCAGACGGCGGCGTAGTCGCGGGCATGGCGCTACGCGGGCGCGTACGCAGGGGAAACGGCGTGCGACGTGTGAGGGGGGAGACACTGACAGCGCCCTGAGGACTGATTTCGTTACTCCTGCCGTATGGGGCGAGGGTCACCATGAGCGGCATGGCATCGGGCTGTGGGGACCCGGTAGCGTGAGCCGACGATTTTCGAAGGTCCCCGATTCGTAGGAGTCCCGGTGACGCAGAACGGACAAAGCGAGGAGCCCTCGCCGCGCCCCGCGCGCGAAGGCATCGTGCTGCCGTCCGACGGCGGCGCCCCACTCCTGCCGGGCCGGCAGACGGACCACACGACCCCGGCCGGCGGCCAGTCCTGGCACCAGCCGTGGGGACCCGGCCAGGTTTCTCCGGGACAGGAGCAGGGACAGGGCTGGGCCGATGCCGCCGCTCCGGACGCGAACGCCCCCGCCCCGTCCTGGGGCGCGCCGTCCGGCGACCCGGCGTCGCAGTACGGGCCGCCGCAGGGCAGCGCTTCGGCGTCGTACGGGCCGCCGCAGGGTGCTGACCCGACGTACCAGTACGGGGTCCAGCGTGCCGACGCCGCGCCCCAGTGGGGTGCTCCGCCGGAGCCGGGCAGCGGGGGCCATCTGCCGCCTCCGGCCGACGGAGCGGGCCCGCTGCCGTACCAGCCGGCTGACGCGAGACGGTTTCCGCCGGAGGGCACGACGACTTGGCCGCAGGCGGCGGACGCCTACGGAGCGCACCGGGCGACGAGCGGGTACGGAGCTCCCCGGGGGACGGACGGCTACGGGAGGCCTCAAGCGCCGGGTGGCCCTGGTGCGCCGCAGGCGTCGGGTGGCTATGGCGGCTCGCCGGAGTTCGCCGGTCAACCCGCCTCGCAGGCGCCCGGCGGGTACGGCTCGTCGCAGGCCCGGCAGGGTCGGGCGATGCCGCTTCCCCCCGCTGAAGGCTCCGCACCGCCGATGCCCGGCAACCTTCCCGCTCTGCAGGCGCCCGGCGGGTACGGCGCCTCTCAGGCCCCGCGGGCCCCGCTGGGGCAGGCGTCGGCCTCGTACGGTGCCCCGCAGCCCTTGCCCGGCCAGTCCGGGCCGCGTCTGCCCGCTGAGCGTGCGGCGCAGCCGCAGCCCGGTGAGTCCGGTGGCCCGGGTGCGCACGCGGCGCCGTTGCCTCCCGAAGGGGCCGGTGCCCTGTTGCCTTCCGCGGGCGGCGGCATGGATGAAGGGGCGACCCAGTATCTGCCGCCCGTCGCGTCCGTGTCGCCTGTCGACGAGGGCGCCACGCAGTACATCCGTCCGGTCGAAGCGGGGGCTTTGCCGCCGGAGGCCGAGACGTTCTCCGAGGCCACGCGGTACCTGGACCGGGTACGGCGGAGCGGTGGGCCGGGGCAAGGACCGTGGCCGGCCGCCGGGGCCGTGGCCGGAGGGGCGGGGGCCGGAGGGGCGGGGGCCGGACCCATGCCGCACTCGGATCCCGACGCCGAAGCCACGCAGTTCATCGCGCCGGTGCCCGCGCAGCCCGGTGGCGCGCCGTTCGGGATCCGGCCGGGGGCGCCGGAGGACCGGCAGCCGCCGGCCGAGTTCGACAACCTGTTCCGGGCGGCGGACAGCGCGCAAGCCACACAGCAGTTGCCGCACATCGATCCGCCCGCGGCGCCCGGCGGTCGCGCCGCCCGGCGTGAGGCGGCGCACAGCGGTAGCGGCGGCGACAGCGGCCGCGGCGGTCGTACCGGATCCCTCGTGCCGCTCATCGCCGCCGTGGGCGTCGGCCTCGCCGTGCTCGGCATCGGCGCGGGCGCCCTGCTCAGTGGCGGCGGAGGCGACGCCGGCGGCGACGAGAACAAGACCGCGGCGGCGACCGAGCCCACCGCGGACCCCTCGGCGTCCCCGTCCGCCGACCCGGCCAAGGAGCAGGCCGTGGCCCTGGACAAGCTCCTGGCGGACAGCAACAACAGCCGCGACTCGGTGATCAAGGCCGTGTCCAACGTGCGGATGTGCACCAACCTCGGCCAGGCCGCCACCGACCTGCGCAACGCCGCCAAGCAGCGCAACGACCTGGTCACCGGCCTCGCGGCCCTCTCGGTCGACAAACTGCCGAACCACTCCCGGCTGACCGCCGCGCTCACCAGTGCCTGGAAGGCTTCCGCGTCGGCGGACAACCACTACGCCGCCTGGGCCGAACAGGTCGCCGGCAAGAAGGGCTGCCGCAAGGGCCAGGCCCGCACCACGAACCAGACGCAGGCCGGCAACCGCGAGAGCGGCACCGCGACCATACAGAAGGCCAAGGCCGCGAAGCTCTGGAACTCCATCGCTTTCACCTACGGATTGACGGAGCGTCAGCCGACCCAGCTGTGATCGGTCCGATCGGTTGGTCTTCTCGGGGTCCAGGTCATGACGGTGACGGGGTCGCCCCCGGAGCCTCCATGACTCCGGGGACAGCCCCGCCACCGACAGTGAGGGCCCCCTCATGCCGCCAGCGCGCCCGCGGACAGCAGGAAGGCCTTGGTGGGATGGGGTGGGTGAACCGTGGCGGTGTGTCGCCTGCCAGTCATGGAGACGCACGATTCCGCCACATCCCAAAACCCGGTGCGACCCTTGGTCAACGTGCGGTGACGTACAGGTGAATTACGGGGGGCGCTGCGGGACGTTCCGAGGGGAACGTACGATCGGTGACCGTGCAAGGTTCGGAGAACTCTTCCCGTCGCGGCCGTCACTCATCCACCATGGGCGGCATGCCACTGAACGACATGCCGTGGTGGCGGTGGCGCAGCAATGTGCGCTCCGCTCTGCACATGCTCTCCGACCCGGCCTTCCAACGCGGCGTCTGGCTCGCGGGCGTGGATGGATACGGGGACGTCACCGACGCCGTGTACCGCCTCGTCGAGGACACCTGGCTGGACAACTGGTCCGCCGAGAAGTACGTCGGCACGATCTTCCGTGACTCGCAGGAGGCGGCGCTCGTGGACACCGCCGTACTGCGCGTGCTGCGGATCATGCACCAGGTGGGGCCCGACGCACCCGTCTCCGCCTACCTGGACCACCACGCGTGGCCGGAGGCCGTGCGGGCCGCCCGTGACGCGCACGTGCGCCTCGCGGTGAGTGACGGCGAGGACCCCGACGCGCCGCCGCGGACGCTCGAGGTGCTGCGGATCATGACGCGTACGGCCTGACGGGACGCTCCTGCGTCTGCCTGCGTCCACGTCTACCCGCGTCTAGGTCTACCTGCGTCCAGGTCTGCCCGCGCGTCTGTTTGCCTGCGTGTACGTCTCCATGCGTGTACGTCTGCCCGCGTGTACGACTGCCTACATCCCGTCCGACGGGACGCATGCTCGCCCGGTGGCCCTGATATGGGACCCTGGCGTGCATGAACGAGCAGTCCGCCCGCGGGGCCGTGCCCGCCGCCAGCGAGCAGTACGTCCTCACCCTCTCCTGTCCGGACAAGATGGGAATCGTGCACGCGGTGTCGAGCTACCTCTTCATGACCGGATGCAACATCGAGGACAGCCAGCAGTTCGGTGACCACGACACGGGACTGTTCTTCATGCGGGTCCACTTCTCCGCGGAACCTCCGGTGACCCTGGACAAGCTGCGCGCCAGCTTCGCCGCGATCGGTGACTCCTTCCAGATGGGCTGGCAGCTCAACCGGGCCGAGGACAGGATGCGCGTCATCCTCATGGTCAGCAGGTTCGGCCACTGTCTGAACGACCTGCTCTTCCGCGCCAGGATCGGCGCGCTGCCCGTCGAGATCGCGGCCGTGGTGTCCAACCACACCGACTTCGCCGAGCTCGTCGCTTCGTACGACATCCCCTTTCATCACATTCCGGTCACCAAGGACAACAAGCCGCAGGCCGAGGCGCAAATCCTGGAACTGGTGCGCGAGCAGGACGTCGAACTCGTTGTCCTCGCCCGCTATATGCAGGTTCTCTCCGACGACCTCTGCAAGCAGCTGAGCGGCCGGATCATCAACATCCACCACTCCTTCCTGCCGAGCTTCAAGGGTGCGAAGCCGTACCACCAGGCGCACGCGCGCGGGGTGAAGCTGATCGGCGCCACCGCGCACTATGTGACGGCCGACCTCGACGAGGGCCCGATCATCGAGCAGGAGGTCGAGCGCGTGGGGCACGAGGTCACGCCGGAACAGCTCGTCGCCGTGGGGCGTGACGTGGAGTGCCAGGCGCTGGCGCGCGCGGTCAAGTGGCACGCGGAACGGCGCATTCTGCTGAACGGCCGGCGGACGGTTGTGTTCGCCTGAGTCCGCGGGCGGCTGTGTATGCCTGCGTCCACGGGCAGGTCGTATACGCCCGAGTACGAGTAGGGGCGCTACATCCGGCTCAGCGAAGCCGCCGCGAACAGTACGTCCCTGATCGCCTCGCGGTCCCCGTCCTGCCCCGTGGCCGCCTCCTGCGGCGACATGTGGCCGGCCGCCAGGCGGCAGAACTCGGCACCGTCGAGTGCCACATGGGCCACTTCGTGGTCGGCGGAGGCGAGCGCGCCGGGGGAGTCGAGGGGGATGAGCCACTCGCCGCCGCCGGCGCCCTCGATCTCCAGGCGCAGGCTGCGACCGGGCGCACCGGCCGGAGCGGGGCGCCGCGGGTGACCTGGACCGGCGAGTCCTTCCCGGCGCCGGGCGGCCAGCGCCCCCGGCAGCACCCGCGCCGCGAGATCGAGCATCCTGTGCAGATGCCGAGGGGACGGCGGCTCGTACGGATAGTCCACGGCGCCCGCGATGTCCCCTGCGTGCACCCAGCACTCGAAGGCCCGGTCCAGCATCGAGTCCCGCAGGGACAGCTCGAAGTCGCGGTAGGACACGGACAGCTGCCCGGAGCCTTGGCCCGCGAACGACACCGTACGCACGAGGTTGTGGCTCTGCTCGCGCCACGGTCCGCGTACGGAACGGGTGGACGGGAAGTGCGAGGTCCGCCAGAACGCCTCGGTGCGGCACGCCGGGGTGGGCGTGGGGGCCGGGAGCTCGCCGAGGGGGTCGTCGAGGCCGAGAGCGACCGCGACGAGACCGTCGACGGTCAACAGGTGGGCGATGACCCCGGCGACGGTCGTACGCCGGCTCGTGGGTTCGTCGCCCTGGAACCACCGCAGCCGTACGGGCGCGTGCCACTCCGCGTCGCCGATGTCCTGGAGCAGCGCGTCGAGCCGGGCGGTCTCCGCGTCGTAGGGGGCTGCCCACTCGGGCACCGGGATGCGCGGCGGGCGCCGTTGAAGGCAGCCGTCCAGTACCCGGGTACGCAGCGTCGAGTCGAGGTCGAGGCTCTCCGCCGGGTGCAGCAGGCCGACGGCCTCGCGCAACCGCGACGCCTCACCCGCGCACACACCGCACATCCCGAGGTGCTCCTCCACGGACGCTGCCTCCTGCGGCGAGCACACAGCGAGTGCCCAGGCGCCGAGCAGCGACTTCAGCACCCGGTGTTCGAGCACGGTCGGCGCCGGCGGCGGGTTGGGGTCCTCCGGATCCGCGGGCTCCCCGTACCCGTCGTGATTCCCGTACCCGCCGTACGTATCGAAGGGGCCCGCGCCGTTCACCACACACACCCGTACCCGGGCGGTGTCCCGGACGGTCCGCTGTCGTGGGCGGTGGCCAGGAGCTGGAGGCCCAGGCGGAGGCGGCGGCGGGCCTCGTCCTCGGTGACGCCGAGGTCGGTGGCGGCCTGACGGCAGTCACGGCGCTGGAAGTACGCGAGGTCCAGGGCCGCGCGCAGCGGGGCGGGCATGGCCGTGACGATGTAGTCGGCGCGGGCGGCCACGGACGCGCGGCGCACCTTCCGCTCCAACTCCTGCCTGCCACCGGGCCTCCGCTGGGCGAGCGCGGCGGTCTCGGTCTCGCGCAGGCGCTGCACGGCGAGGCGGTGGGTCAGCGTCGCGATCCAGGAGCGGAAAGGGCCCTGCTCGGAGTCGTACGCGTCGGGGTTCTCCCAGATGTGGGCGAAGACCTCGCGGGTGATGGCGTCGGCGGCGTGGTCGACTCTGAGCACGCGATGGGCGAGGCCGTGCACAAGCGAAGCGAATCGGTCGTAGAGCTCACCGAGAGCGGCCGCCTCCCCGCGTGCGAGCCGCTGCTGCATCGTGCCGTCGCAGCGGAGCGGCGCGTCCTTCTGTGCCATCCGGCCCCCTCACCCCTGGTCGCGCCCGGCGCCCGCCCCTGTGTTCACCGGATTCCGGCCTCCGGCTTCCTCTCGAATGTAGACGGCACCCCTGACAGCACACGCCCCTTTGTGCCGATGCGCGCCCCTGAGAGAGCCGCGGATGATAATGGCCCATCACGCTGAGCACGCGCCTACCCTTTCTGGAACTGGTCAGACACGATCGAAACTGATGGTGTACGACCGAACCAAAGCGCCCGTGGCGCGCTTTGGTTCTGTCTCCGGGGTTTCATGGAGCGAAGGCGGGGGCAGCCGCGCACAAGGAAGCGCAGGAGTGGCTTCAGTTGGGGTTTCCGTTTCCGTTTCAGGTCTTCGGGGTCTTGGGGATCTCCGGTGACTCTCCCGGGAACTCTTCGGGGTACGGCATCGTCGAGGGAGAGGCAGTCGCGTGACGCTCAGGGTGACCGACGGCGAGCAGGGCGGCTGGGCCGTGTTCCATGTGTCGGGTGAGATGGATCTGGTGACGTCACCGATACTGCGCCAGCGGGTGCACGACGCGGTGGCCGACGGCCGCCGCAACCTCGTGCTCGACCTCTCCCGAGTCCTCTTCTGCGACTCCAGCGGCGTCGGCGTCCTCATAGCCACCCGTCGCCTGATCCGTTCCTGCCAGGGCCGGCTTCGCCTCATCCTTCCCGCCCAAGGTGCGGTGGACGGCTCACATGTCAACCGGGTCCTCGGCGCCCTCGGCGTCCGCCGCCTCTTCGACATCTATCCCGACGTAGGCGCGGCCGTGGACGGCGAGTCGAGTCCCCTGTCGGCGTGATCCCCGCCGAGGTGACATTCCTCACGTGCGGGGCTTGATCGCCCCAGGACATCGCGACGCCGACGTCGCGGAATTCCCGCGCTCATGGCACAAGCGTCGTTTCCGCTCCCTGAGGCCCCCCGGCGTCGTACGCTCCCTGCCAGACGCACCCCACCTGACGTTAGGCGGCCTGAAAAGACATGGTCAGTACCGAGTACGAGCGACGGATCGCCGCCCGGTTCGCCACCTTCGACCAGGACGGCAACGGCTATATCGACCGTGAGGACTTCAACGCGGCGGCCAAGTCGCTGCTCGCCGAGTTCGATACGACGGCCCGGTCCGACAAAGGACAGGCCGTCTACATCGGCGCGGAGGCCTTCTGGCAGGGCATGGCCGGGATCGCGGACCGTGACGGCGACCAGCGGATCACCCGCGAGGAGTTCGTGCACGGCGCCGTGAAGCGGCTGCGGGACAACCCGGCCCGGTTCGCCGAGATCGCCCGCCCCTTCCTGGACGCGGTACTCGCTGTGGCCGACGGAGATCAGGACGGCGCGGCGACCGTCGACGAGACCGCGCGGGTCCTCAAGGCCCTGGGCGTACCCGAGGACATCGCCACCGCGGCGGCCGGCGCGCTCGACACGGACACCGACGGCCGCGTCACCGAGCCGGAGATCGTGACCGGCTTCGCCCGCTACTTCACGGTGCCGGAGTAGTCTCCGCAGTCGCAGTCGCAGTCGCAGTCGCAGTCGCAGTCGCAGTCGCAGTCGCAGTC
>CAMLJW010000028.1 GCA_946480485.1 uncultured Streptomyces sp.
CACGGTGTATCTGGCCGGCTCGGAATCGGGGCGTCGGGTCGCGCTGAAGGTGGTGCACCAACAGTTCGCCGATGACGACGAGTTCCGGCTGCGGTTCCAGCAGGAGGTCGCGGCGGCCCGGCGGGTGAGTGGGGCGTTCACCGCACCGGTCGTGGACGCGGACCCGGACGCGCCGCTCCCCTGGATGGCGACCTCGTACGTGCCCGGACCCACGCTCGCCGAGCGGGTCGCGGCGCATGGCCCGATGAGCGGCGCGGAGCTGCGGCAGCTGGCGATCGGGCTGGCCGAGGCGTTGCGCGACATCCACCGCGTGGGGGTAGTGCACCGTGACCTCAAGCCCGCCAATATCGTGCTGTCGGAAGAAGGCCCACGCGTCATCGACTTCGGTATCTCGCGGGCTGCGGACAACAAGACCCTGACCGTGACGGGGCGCGTCATGGGCACGCCGCCCTTCATGTCCCCGGAGCAGTTGAGTGCGCCGCGCGAAGTGGGTCCAAAGTCGGATGTCTTCTCGCTCGCGGCGGTGCTGGTGTTCGCGTCCACGGGGCGCAGCCCCTTCGACGCGGACAGCCCCTATATGACGGCATATCAGGTCGTATACGATCCTCCCGCGTTGGACGGCGTGATCGAACCGCTGCGCGGTATCGCCGCGGACTGTCTCGGCAAGGAACCGGCGACGCGGCCGGGGCTCGACCGGCTGCTGGTGCGGCTGCGAACACTGCCCGCCGACGCCGACGAGGTGGCCTTCCCCGTCGCCGAGAGATCTCCCCGTCAGGGGCGGTCCCTCGGCGTACGCCAGGCGCTGGTGGTGGGCGGGACCGTCGCCGGTCTGGCCGGAGCGATCATTGGGTCGATCGCCGCCTTTGGGCCCACCGACCGGCCGGAAGCGGACCGGGAAGAACGGCCGACGACGGTGTCCGCCTCGCTGCCGCCCGGCTGGGCTCCTGGCACCGAAGGCTCCCCGAGTCGCCCAACGGCGTGGCGCCGGGCGAGTCGGGGCCGACCAGCGTCGCCTCGCCCACCGGCGACCGATGCCTCCGTTCCGGCTCCGGCCTCTACTGCGGCGGGCAGGGGGTCGCCCTCACCCGGCTGGACACGGCCACCGGGCGCCCCGTGTGGCCCGATCCGCCGAAAGGCAGCGTCACCGACATCATCGGGGTGTCCGACGGGTTCCTGCAGGCCGTGACAGAGGTCGACGACGGCGAGAAGACACGCCTTGTGGGGTACCGCCTCAGCGACGGCAAGCAGGAGTGGTGGACCGACATCGGCGGCGCGTACCAGGGAGCCACCTTCGTGAGGGGCCGTGGCCATGCCGTGCTCGTCCAGGACTGGGATGCGGAGACTTTTCAGGCGGTGGACGCCCGTACTGGCGAGATCAAATGGTCACAGCGGGTCAGTAAGCACCTTTCGTGCCGCCCCAGCGTGCAGAACGGCCACCCCTACGCGGAATGCGGCCCCCTCGACACCCTCAGTTCCGGGCCGACCGAACTGTATGCCCTCGACCCTGGCTCGGGAGAGCCGAGGCGGATCGTCTCGCTGCCGTCCTCGGCATACCTCATCGGTGTGCGGGGCGGTGAGGCTCTCTATCTGGAGTACGGCGGGCAGGACGACTCCTTCTACACCGCCCTCCTGTTCGTAGATCCGGCCAGTGGGAGGAAGCGTCGGGTGAAGCTGAGCCCGCCGATCCCCAGCGCGGCGGTAGTGCCCTCCCTGACGGGCGACACGCTGTACTTCGTACGGCAGAACGGCGAGGTCACCGCTGTCACCACCGGCGGCGAGCGGCTGTGGTCGAAGACCACGGGGGTGGAGCGGCTGAGTGCGCCCGCCGTCTCAGCCCGGCGCGGCGCGCTGTACCTCGCCGCCGCAAGCGGCCGGGTGGTCGCCCTGAACCGCACAGACGGCCGAGTGCTGTGGAGGGAGAAGCCGCGCACCGACCCCGGGGGCAGCCCCGCCGACGTGGCGCTCACCGGCGACGCTCTGTACGTGATGTACGGGTACGACACCGCCGAGGTCTTCAGCATTGACGTCACCGAACGCCGTGAGCCGGAGAAGGGCACCGCATCTTTCTCGTCCCCCTCCGGCTGACGCCGCAGGGTCGGCCATTGAGGTCAGTCGTCGCGGTCAGCCGTCGAGGTCCCCGTCGAGCTCCAGGCCCAGGACGTCACCACGGTCGCCCGGGGCCCACCCCCTTTTCCTCCGGCGGGTGCGTAGAGCTCGGCTGCTGGGCCGGTCGCACATCTGGAGCCGACGGGGCACGCTGGAAGCAGCCACTCGCCGTGCACGGGGCCGTCCGGTGCGCAGACGAGCCCAATGCCGGTGCACGGTAACAGGACGAGGTGACCACGCATGCGCCACGGGGCCGTGCCGCTGCTGCGGCCGGCATGTCGCGGCCCGCTCGACCAGGGGCGGGGCAGTGGTCATGCCTCTCCCGGCGAACCTGTCCGACCCGACGGCCCTCTGGAATCCGTAGAACCGTCGGGTCCGTCTGAGCCGTCGGGTCCCTCTGAGCCGTCGGGCCCACGGGGTGCTCCTGATTTGTCTGGGGCTTCTGATTCATCTGAGTCTTCTAGATCACCTGACCCACCCAGCTCATCCAGTTCACCAAGCCCACCGAGCTCATCCCGCTCATCCAGATCACCGAGTTCACCTGACTCACCTGCGACTCCAGATCCTTCTGCGACTCCAGATCCGTCTGCGGCCCCTGATTCTTCCGGTTCTTCTGACAGTCCGGTTGCACCGGGCGACGGCCCGTCCGGCAGGAGCGGGGAGCACCTCGGCAGGGGTGGGCACCGGGCGAGGGGACTGGGCCACTTCCTCCACGTCAGGGCCACGCGTGTATGGCGGCGCGGCAGGGAAGTGGAGCTGATGCACCGGGCCATGGGCTTCGCGGCGCTGGGACTGGTGACGATCGCCCCGCTACTCATCGTGGTCGCGGCCGCCGCCCCCATCCATGAAGGCGGCTTCGCCCGGTGGGTCGTGGACGGCATGGGGCTGTCCGGGCGCCCCGCCGACGCCGTGCGGGAGCTCTTCGCCGCGCCCCGCGAGGTCCTGAGTACGACCAGCGCCCTGAGCGTGCTCCTGCTCGCGCTCTTCGGCGTGCCGTTCGCGGGCAGTGTCCAGACCGGTTACGAGAAGGTGTGGGGCTTGGCGGCCGGACGCTGGCACACCGTATGGCGACAGGTGGTGTGGCTCGTCGCCCTGACGGCCTACCTCTTCGCTGAAGCGCAGAGCGGGGCCGCTCTCGGGTCGGGGACCCTGCGCTCATGGTCCCGGATCGGGTTGAGCACGCTGTTCGGCGTGCTCTTCTTCTGGTGGGCGCAGCGCTTCCTGCTGGGCGGCCGGATCCCCTGGCGTGCCCTCCTGCCGGGCGCCATCGCCACGATGGTGGGCCTGGGCGGCTTGCGCCTGTTCTCTTCCCTGGTCTTCTCCCCACTCATCGTGAGCAACGCGGTCTCGTACGGTTCGGTCGGCACCGTCCTGATCGTGACGTCCTGGCTCGTCGGTGTCGGCTTCGTCGTTTTCGGCGGGGCCCTCGTCGGCCGCTACTGGTACCTCCACGAACCGCACCACGTTCCGCACCCGCACCCGCACCCGCACCCGCGCTCGCGCCTGCACCGCCGCACCCGCGCCCCGAAACGCTGAAGCTCGGAAGCACTCCGCGGCCCGTTACGACGGGTGTCGCCCCCGAGTCAGTCGGTCGCACACCTTCCGGCGTGCCGCGGACGGGGCAGGGCGTGGGCGGGCGGGGGCACGGGTGCGATGAGGGTGATCTGGTGGACGAGCTGGTGGAAGGAGAGCAGTGCGGTGACCGGCGGCAGGCCGGCCACCGCCATCGCGATCGGAGTCCTGGACGCTTGGACGACGCACAGGCACATCGCGAAGGCGGAGAAAAGCACCACCACGGCCCAGGAGTGCCCGGCGCGGCGGCGGTGCAGCGCGGCCCGCAGAATGGACAACGACGCGACCAGCCACGGCCCGTAGATCAGTAGCGGCCACCATGCGGCCAGTCCATGGGCTCCCGGAGATGCCATGCGGCGCAGCGGATCGTACGCGATCAGCCCGCCGAGCGCGCTCAGCATGCCAACGATCACCGCGCTGAGTGCCGCGATGAACAGGCTCAGTACTTTCAGCCACGGCCGCTGGATCCAACGGGCGCACCGCACCAGCCGGCTCGGACGCCGACGCGCACCACCGCGCTTGCGGGGGATGGTGCGTGCGGCGGAGACGGGTGGGGGCGCCGCCCCCACCGTACCGGTCTTGAGGAGCTGGGCGAGATCACGGTCGAAGGCCCAATCGGTGTGCAGGCCATCGGGGATGGTCGGGTCGAGCACATCCGCGCCGAAGGCGCCCGGCTGATATCCGGCGCTGTTCAACCCGTCGTCGGGACGGGGCCAGTAGCCGCTCATGGCTGCCTCATCGGTGGCGCGGCGGCGTCGATGCGCCGGGTGAAGTCGGCCTGAATCCGCTCCAGCAGGCCGAAGGGGCCGTGGAGCAGATCGGAGGAGCAGTCCGCGCGTCCGGATGTCGGCGAGAAGGTCAAGCTTTGCTCCTCGTAAACGTCCGCCGCCGCTCTGCCCCGCGGGGTCATCATCGCCATGCCCTCCCCAACGAGGACAGAATTAGTTGGATACGCCCAATTTAAAAGCAATGTACGCATATTGATGCGTTTTAATTACTCTTCAGATAGAAAGCTGACCGGCACGGTGAGAGTGACCCGACTGACCCGTGACGAAGACCTGACCTTGCCGACCCGGGGTCGAGGCCGGGTCTCGGGGTCGAGCGCGCGAGCGGGCGCGACGGTGATCACGCCACCGTGCGACTGGCCGAGCTGTTCGGCGGTGCGACCCGACGTCTTACGCGGGCGGGCCCACCGGCCCGGCCACCGGCGCACCGGCAGGCACCGGTGGCGGCCACAGCTGCGCTGAGCTGCGGCGCGTGAGCCGTGGAACACGGGTACCCGTGCGCCTATGACACGACTACGGAAACTGGGACATAGACATCGGCCGTCCAGTGAGGGTGAAACCCGTCGGCGAGGACATCCGGGGGCCGGGCGTGGATCGCGCACCACGCCTCGGGACAATGGTGGCGAGCAGGAGCCGCGCACCACCACGTCGCGTGAGGGCGGGGAAGAGCGTACGAGGCACGGGCCGGAGCCGGAGGTGGAGCGCCGGGCGCCCGACACGTTGACGGAGTTGCCGAAGAAGTCCTGGTGGGTCGTGCTGCGCCGGACGATGAGGGAGTTCAAGGACGACGAGCTCACCGACCGTGCGGCGGCGCTGACCTACTACGGGATCCTGTCGCTCTTCCCGGCGCTGCTGGTGCTGGTCTCGCTGCTCGGGATCGCCGGCAGGTCGGCGACGGAGAGTGTGCTGGACAACATCACCCGGCTCACCCCCGGTGCGGCCCGCGATGTGCTCACCAACGCCGTGCAGCAGTTGCAGGGCAACGCGGGCATCGATTCGGTGATGGCGATCGTCGGTCTGGTGCTGGCGGTGTGGTCGGCCTCCGGCTATGTAGCGGCGTTCATCCGTACCTCCAACGCCGTGTACGACATCCCCGAGGGCCGGCCGGTGTGGAGGGTGCTGCCGGTGCGCGTCGGCGTCACCGTGGCGCTGATGCTCATGGCGATGGCCAGCGCGGTGATCGTGGTCTTCACCGGCGGCCTGGCCCACGAGGTCGGCACCGCGCTGGGCGTCGGGGACACCGCTCTGACCGTATGGTCGATCGCCAAGTGGCCGGTGCTGATCGTGCTGGTCACGATCATGATCGCGACCCTGTACTGGGCGACGCCGAACGCTCGGGTGAGGGGCTTTCGTTGGATCACGCCGGGCAGTTTCCTGGCGCTGCTGATCTGGATGATCGCCTCCGCCGGGTTCGCGCTCTACGTGGCGAACTTCGCCTCGTACAACAAGACCTACGGCACGTTCGCCGGGATCATCGTCTTTTTGGTGTGGCTGTGGATCACCAACCTGGCGATTCTCCTTGGTCTGGAGTTCGATGCCGAGACCTCCCGCCAGCGGGCCATGGCCGGCGGCCACCCCGAGCAGGAGGAGCCGTACGTCGAACCACGCGACACCCGCACATGGGACGAGGAGGACCGGCAGCGTCTGAAGCACGACGGCTGACCGGCGTCGCCGCCGGCGCCGCGATCGGTCTTGCCGCGGCCGGACTCGTACGAGCCGCGCCCCGGCCGCCGCCGCGCCACCTGTGGTGAGGGCGGTGCAGCCGGACCGGATGAGTCGGCGCCGGGCGGGTACTCGCACCATGGTCACCGCTGCGGGCGGCAGGTGAACGGGCAGGTGAACGGGCAGGTGACAGAACGCTGGTGCCGATGCGCCGTGGCAGGACGGAGCGACCATGAAAGCAGCGACGATTGCCTACAAGCCGGTAGGCCTGGCCCTCGGCGCCGTCAGTGGCATGATCGCGGGAGCGGTGTTCAAGCGGGCCTGGAAGATGCTGGGCCACGAGGGGGACGCACCGGACGCCACGGACGAGGAACGTACCTGGCGCGAGGTCCTGCTCGCCGCCGCCCTGCAGGGCGCGGTCTTCGCGGTGGTCAAGGCCGCCGTCGCCCGCTCCGGCGCCACCGCCACCCGCCGTCTGACGGGAACCTGGCCCGGCTGACGCCCTCCACGCGCCGCGTCGGCGGCGCCGCCCTGGGCAGGCCCTCTCCTGTGCCGGCCCTCCACTGTCACGCACCGGGCCTGGCGTGCCACAGCCACCCGATGTCCCGGCCGAACGACCAGAGCAGCGAGGCCAGTGCCAGGACGACCGTCGCGAGCGTCAGTACGTCCGGCAGGATCCCCGCCCCCGCCACCAAAAGCGCCACACCCTGCCACGCCGCCACCGTCTTCCGGGCCGCGCTCGGGGGCAGTTGGGCGTTCAGCCACGGCAGCACCCGGGCCGCCGCCACGAAGGCGTACCGCATTCCGCCGATCAACAGGACCCACGGACCGAGCGATGTGGCGACGTACACGCTCAGCACCAGGATCAGGAACGCGTCGACCTCCATGTCGAAGCGGGCGCCCAGGGCAGTGGACGTTCCGGTGCGGCGGGCGACCTTGCCGTCGACCGCGTCCAGGATCAGCGCGACCGCGGTGAGGGCCACCAGGAGGGTGACCGGTGTCGGGCTCTGGAAGGAGTCCGCGACCAGGGCGGTCACGCCGCCGACGAGTATGGCCCGGCCCAGGGTGACACGGTTGGCGGGCCCGAAGGACCGGGGCCGGGTGCGGTGCAGGGCGCGTGCGAGCACGGCCCACGTGGCGAATGCGAACGCCAGACCCGTCAGCCAGCCCGCCGGCCCCATGCCGATCGCCGTGCCGAGGACGGCCAGCAGGAGAAGCTGCACGGCCGCTCCCACAGCCGTCTCCTGCTGCAAGAGCCTCGCGTCGTACGTGTTGTTCAGGGCCACTGCACATCCTCCGGCCAGGTGACAGAGTCGATCAGGGCCGCGTAGGTTGTGCGCGGCTTCGCAGACGTCGGTACGTGATCCGCTGCCGGATCGTTCAGCCGACACAGCAGGCTCACGTCTTCGGGGCCGTGGTCTTCAGGAGGATGAGGATGCCGATGGACAACGCCGCCCGCGCCTTCTGGCTCAAGTCGCCCGGCAAGGGCGAGATATGGGATGTCGACCTGCCGGGCCCCGCCGAGGGCGAGGTTCTGGTTCGCGCACTGTTCTCCGGAGTGAGCCGGGGTACCGAGACACTCGTCTTCCGCGGTGGTGTGCCGGAAAGCCAGCGCACCGTGATGCGGGCGCCGTTCCAGGAGGGCGATTTTCCGGGGCCGGTCAAGTACGGGTACCTCAACGTCGGCGTGGTGGAGGAGGGGCCGGCGTCACTGATCGGACGTACCGTCTTCTGTCTCTACCCGCATCAGACCCGGTACGTCGTCCCGGCGAGCGCCGTGACGCCCGTGCCCGAGTCGGTGCCCGCCTCACGCGCCGTCCTCGCCGGAACCGTGGAGACCGCGGTCAACGCCCTGTGGGACGCCGCGCCACTGATCGGCGACCGGACAGCGGTTGTCGGCGCCGGGATGGTCGGCGCCGGTGTCGCCGCGCTCCTCGCCCGGTACCCCGCCGTCCGCGTCCAACTGGTCGACGCCAACCCTGCGCGCGCGGATCTCGCCAGGGCGCTCGGCGTCGACTTCGCGCTCCCAGCGGACGCCGACGGCGACTGCGACCTCGTCGTGCACGCCAGCGCCACCGAGGCGGGACTCGCGCGCTCCCTGGAACTCCTCGCCCCGGAGGGCACGGTCCTCGAACTGAGCTGGTACGGCGACCGGCGGGTCAGCCTGCCGCTGGGCGAGGCGTTCCACTCCCGTCGCCTGGTCGTGCGCAGCAGCCAGGTGGGGACCGTGTCCCCGGCCAGGAGCTCCCGCCGCGACCACGCCGACCGACTCGCGCTCGCGCTCGAACTGCTCGCCGATCCGGGCCTCGACGCGCTGATCACCGGCGAGTGCGCCTTCGACGAGCTGCCGGAGACTATGGCCGCGCTCGCCGCGGGCGAGACACAGGCACTGTGTCACCTCGTGCGGTACGACGCGGATACGGAACCGGGGACGCGAGGCACGCAGGGCGATCCGGGTCCGCACTGAGGACACCGCGGTACGCCGCCACGGGGCCGGTTCGAAACAACGCCGGGTGACCGGCTCGCCGACCGCCACGCCCGAACGATGTCCGAAACAACAACACGTCTGAAACTCCACCCCGTACCCCCTGAACACGGAGAACGGACCGGCCGTACTACGCGGTACGCCCCGGCAGAGGGATCAGACGCGCCGCACCTGGAGGGTCGTCCGTTGTTCAGCATCACCGTCCGCGATCACTTGATGATCGCCCACAGCTTCCACGGAGAGGTCTTCGGACCCGCGCAGCGCCTGCACGGGGCGACGTTCCTCGTGGACGCCACGTTCCGCCGCGCCGAGTTGGACGACGACAACATCGTCGTCGACATCGGACTGGCCACACAGGAACTTGGGAGCGTGGTGAGCGAGTTGAACTACCGCAACCTCGACAACGAGCCCGACTTCGCCGACACCAACACCTCGACCGAGTTCCTGGCCAAGGTCATCGCCGACCGCCTCGTCGAGCGGGTGCACAAGGGGGCTCTGGGCGAGGGCGCCCGCGGCCTGGCCGGCGTCACGGTCACCCTGCACGAGTCACACATCGCCTGGGCGAGTTACGAGCGTGGCCTGTGAACCACCACGCCGACATCATCCCGATGTCCCTGCGCGCCATGCACTTCGTGATGCCCGGCGGTGTCGAGGACCCGACCAGGCCCAGCGGCGGCAACACCTATGACACCCGGGTGAGCCTGGACCTGCCCGCGTTCGGCTGGCACGTTCACCAGCACGCGGTCCAGGGCAGCTGGCCCCGGCCCGGAGCCGCCGCCCGCGCCGAACTGGCCCGCACGCTCGATGAGCTGGCGGACGGCACCGTGGTACTCCTCGACGGACTCGTCGCCTGCGCCGTCCCGGAGATCGTCATCCCCGAAGCCGAACGGCTGCGCCTGGTGGTCCTCGTGCACCTGCCGCTCGGCGACGAGACGGGACTCGCGCCCGCCCTGGCGGCGGACCTGGACGCCCGGGAGCGCCGCACACTGCGTGCCGTGCCCGCGATCGTGGCCACCAGCGAGTGGGCCGCCCGCAGGCTGGTGGCCCACCACGGGCTGGCCCCCGAACGGGTCCATGTCGCGGCGCCCGGCGCTGACATCGCGCCCCTCGCCCCCGGCACCGACGGCGTATCGCGGCTGCTGTGCGTCGCCGCGGTCACCCCGCGCAAGGGCCAGCACCGCCTCGTCGAGGCCCTCGCCACCATCACCGACCTCCCCTGGAGCTGCGTCTTCGTCGGCGGCCTCGACCAGCACCCCGAGTACGTCGCCGAACTCCGAGCGCTCATCGCCCAGTACGGCCTCGGTGACCGGCTGCACCTCGCCGGACCCCAGTCCGGAGCCCAGCTCGACGCGAGTTACGCCTGCGCCGACCTCATGGTCCTCACCTCGTCCGCGGAGACATACGGCATGGCCGTCACCGAGGCGCTGGCTCGTGGCATCCCCGTGCTCGCCACGGACGTCGGCGGCCTCCCCGAGGCGGTCGGGTGCACGCCCGACGGCGGGGTGCCCGGCATCCTCGTACCGCCGGAGAACCCCGTGGCTCTCGCCGCGGAGCTGCGCGGCTGGCTCGGTGAGGCCGATGTACGCCACTGCCTGAAGGCCGCCGCGCGCCGCCGCCGGGCCGCGCTGGACGGCTGGGCCGCGACGGCCCGGAGCCTGGCCGGTGTGCTGGGGCGACTTGGACGCGAGGCAAGGCAGGGGGCGGCGTGACCACGAGCACGACGCCACCCGGGCGCGCGACCACCAACCACCCGGGGCCCGAGGCGGAAACGATTCGGCTGGGTGACCGCAGGCGCGCCGGGGACATGAACGCGGACGTGAACGCGGACGTGGACGTGGACGCGGACGTGAACGCGGAGGCGGACGTGAACGCGGAGGCGGACGCAGACGAGGTGACGCGTTACGCCCCCGAATGGCTGGGGTTGCGTGAGGGCGCCGACGCCGTGGCTCGCGCGCTCGAACTGCTCGATCCGCTGCGGATCCGGCTGGCGAACCTGCCGAACCGTGCCACCGCGTTCGTGATCCACGACCTCGGTTGCGGCACCGGGTCCATGGGGCGCTGGCTCGCTCCCCGCCTCGACGGCCCTCAGCACTGGGTTCTGCACGACCGCGACCTCCATCTGCTCCACTTCGCCGCCGCGAACTCGCCGCGCTCGGCCGCCGACGGCAGTCGCGTCACGGTCGAGACGCAGCTCGGTGACGTCGCCCGGCTGACCGCCGACGCCCTGGCCGGCGCCTCGCTGGTGACGGCCTCCGCGCTCCTCGACGTGCTGACCCGCGACGAGATCGAAGCCCTCGCCGCGGCCTGCGCCGGAGCCGGCTGCCCGGCACTGCTGACCCTCTCGGTGGTGGGGCGCGTCGAACTCACACCGGCCGACCCGCTGGACGCTGAGATCACCGACGCGTTCAACGCCCACCAGCGGCGTGGCGAGCTGCTCGGGCCCGACGCGGTCACCACGGCCTGGGAAGCCTTCGCCCGGCATGGCGCGACGGTACGGGTCCGCCCCAGCGCCTGGCGACTCGGCTCCGACGAGTCCGAGCTGACGGCCGAGTGGCTGCGGGGCTGGGTCGGCGCCGCCGTCGAGGAGCGCCCCGAGCTGGCCTCGCGAGCCGACGCGTATCTGCGGGAGCGTCTCGCGGCGTGCGCGGCGGGCGAGCTCAGGGTGATGGTGCACCACAGCGATCTGCTGGCGCTGGCGCGGCCGACGGGGGGAGCGGCATGAGCGGGCAGGCGGTGGCAGTCGACGCACAGCCCCGCACCGTCCGGGCCGACATGACGGCCGGGACGGTCCGGGGCGGCGGGACGGCTCGCACGGTTCCCGACGGCGGGAACGAGCAGGCGGTACGAGCAGGCGGATCCGCGGGCTCTCGTATCGCCGTGAACGCGCACACCGTCGTGAACTCTCGTACGCGCAGGGCGCGCCCCACCCTTCGCACCATCCGGGCCCGTATCGGCTCCCGCGCACTGCGCACCCACCTCGGCACGCTCGTGGGCGCCGCCATCCTCGGCGTACTGCTGTGGCGTGTCGGGACCGGCGTCTTCCTGGACGGACTGCGCCGGATCGACGGGACCACGCTGCTGGCGGCGCTCGGCATCGGCGTGGTCACCACCGTGTTCAGCGCCTGGCGCTGGTGTCTGGTGGCCAGGGGGCTGAAGATCCGGCTGCCGCTCGGGCCGGCCGTCGCGGACTACTACCGGGCCCTGTTCCTGAACGCGGCGCTGCCCGGTGGCGTACTCGGCGATGTACACCGGGCCGTACGGCACGGGCGGAGCGCCGGTGACCTCGGCAGGGGCGTCCGTGCGGTGGTCCTCGAACGTGTGGCGGGCCAAGTGGCGCTCATCGCCGTGGGCGGGGTCGTCCTGATGACGCTGCCGTCGCCGGTCCGGGCGCAGACCCGTCACCTCGCGGAGGCGTCCGCGGTCGCGCTGGTGCTCGCCGCGGTCGTGGGAGCCGCGGTGGTCGCGATACGACTGCGTGGCTCTTCGGGCTCTTGGGGCTTTTCCTGCTCGCCGCACTCATCGCGCCCGTCCGGCTTGTCCGGCTCGTGGCGAGGGGCCCGCGCGCTGCGCGGTGCGCTCACCGAGGCACATGAAGGGCTGGTGGCCCGCCGCAACTGGCGGGGTGTCGTCGTCTCGTCGGCGGTGGTGCTGGCGGGCCACCTCGTGATGTTCGTGCTCGCGGCCCGGGTCGCCGGATCCGCCGCCTCGCCGGTCGAGTTGGTGCCCATCGCGGTGCTGGCCCTGCTCGCCATGGGGCTGCCGCTGAACGTGGGCGGCTGGGGTCCCCGGGAGGGCGTCACCGTATGGGCCTTCGGCGCGGCCGGACTCGGCGCCACCACGGGCCTGACCGTCGCCGTCGTCTACGGAGTGCTCAGCTTCGCGGCGAGCCTGCCCGGTAGTTGCGTACTCGCCGCCCGGTGGGCCGGCGCCGGGCGGCGCCCGCGACCCCCGTACGAGAAGGGGGTGCCGCACGGCGACAGCAACCACTTCCCGCGGTCACCACCGGCGGCCGATCAGGGCCGGCCCGCCGCACCGTCCGTGGAGTTCGGCGCGAGGATCGAGACATACGAACCGAAGCAGTCCACCAGCCCCGCCAGCAGTTCCTTTCCCTTTC
This sequence comes from uncultured Streptomyces sp., assembly GCA_946480485.1. Next base: position 12,725 of record CAMLJW010000028.1, read on the forward strand.
CGGCGGACGCCAACGAAGGACGGCCTATGACACCGGAATCCGTGTAGGCGGACATATCGAGGGTGAGAAGATGCCGTCGGTCGTCGGCGAGGAAGTCGGAGGTCTCATAACCGGGACGCACCATTTCCGGATGAGCGTGCAGCAGGATGGACGTCTCCAATTCCCCCGCATGCATATCGCTGAGCAGCGAGGTCCGCACATCCGCCCGGACCCGCGCCTCCTCCCAGTCCTCCGGAGCCGGGAACAGCGCCATGCGCGTACCACTGCCGGCGGATTCCTGGACCACATGGCCCAGTACGTAGTTCCCGCCATGTCCGTTGACCAGTACCAGGGCGTCGATGCCCGAGCGACGAAGCGAGTCGGCTATGTCCCGTACCACTGTGTGGAGCGTCACCGCGGAAATACTGACCGTCCCCGGCCAGGCCGCGTGTTCGTGCGAGCAGGCGATGGTCAGCGGAGGGAGGAGATGCACCGGATACACGGCGGCGACCTCACGGGCGATGGTGCAGGCGATGACGGTGTCGGTTGCCAGCGGTAGAAAGGGCCCGTGCTGTTCGAAGCTGCCGATGGGAAGGACGGCGACACGGGGCCGTCGCGCCCGTACGTCCTCCGTGGTGTCCAGAGGCAACAGCCCGAAGGTGGTCTGCTGTGTTCCCGCACCGCTCATGTTCTTAGGACCTTTCGTTTCGTAGGCACCGGCGAGAGCAGGCTAACGCGGCAACTGGCAGATTGGATCCAGAAAAAATGAAGGAAGGCGAAAGCGTGCTCGGTCGAAGTGCCCGCACCCAGTCAGGTGTTCAGCGCGTGGTGGACCTCCAGTTGTCCACCGTGTACGGGGAATTCCATGCCGTAGGCTATGTGGACCTCGAGCGCGGGGATGAACAAGTGGCCCTCATATACGGCGACATCGACGGAACGGAGGAAACGCTGACCCGGCTGCATTCGGAGTGCCTCACCGGGGACTCCTTCGGGTCCACACACTGCGAGTGCGGCGATCAGTTGTCGACCGCGCTGCGTGCCATCGTGGCCGAAGGGCGCGGCATCCTCCTCTACCTCCGCGGCCACGAGGGGAGGGGAATCGGCCTGCTCGCCAAACTGCAGGCCATGAAGCTGCAGTCGGAGGGCCTGGACACGGTCGAGGCGAACCTGGCCCTCGGTCTCCCCGTGGACGCCCGCGACTACGGCGTCGCCGCGGACATGCTGCACGACCTCGGAGTGCCGTCCGTACGCCTGCTCTCCAACAACCCGCGCAAGCGCGAGGCGTTGCAGCACCACGGTATCGAAGTGGCCGAACAGGTCCCGCTCTTGATACCGCCGCGCGAGCAGAACATCAGCTATCTGCGCACCAAGCGGGAGCGGATGGACCACCATCTGCCGCATCTGGACGCGGTGATCCACTCGTCCTGAGCACGGCCCTCGTGTCACCCCGGACGCACGGCCGGGGTGACCTCCCCCGCGGCCTTGGCCATGCGCCCGGCAACGCGGCGGCGGCCCCGGCCGCGCACGGTGCCCGACGTGGTAGGGGGCGAGTGATCGTCACCGGCGCACCTACGAGCGGAGGCGTCCACCGCGAACTTCTGGACGGCATCGGAGCCTTGACGCGGTGACGGTGCCGCTACCCTTGATCCCACGGGTGGCCGCGGTGACGTTGTGCGCGATGAGCAGGACGGGGTGGCTGCCGGCCCGCGTGACCCAGCGTGCCGCGTCCTCCCCGACCGGCACCCGTATCCAGCTGTCCGGGCCACGATAGTCAACAAGTCCGCTCGCAGACTCAGCCCGCGACGGCCTCGTGAATGAACCGTTCCCGAAGAAAAATCCATGGCGCCGCACCTGCCGTCCCGCCACGCCTGACACCCGCGCCGCACCATCGCCGCCCTTCGCGAGACGTCGGTCGGGCGCCCGGAGCGTTCGCGGTGCCCCGGCGTATGCCAGTGCGCCGAACCGCGGCGTGGGACCGGATCCGTATCGCCGCAGCGCACGTCATAGAGGGCGGATGGCTGCCTATGGACGGAGGATTCGGGTCGAGCCGCGAAGGAGAGACGTCCGAAACTGTGTCCTGATTACTCACTGTGAGGCAACCATTCGCCAGTTCGATTCGTATATCTCCGTGGAAGCCCAGCAGGCCTGCCAGAGGCCATGACGTCGGAACGTCATGAGCCGCCTGACGGGCAAGCACCGAGCAAGGAGTACCCATGCGACCCTTCGCGCTCAACTATGCTCGTCCGGCACAGAAGTTGGAGGGCAGCGTCCCCTATGCCTACAATCCAAGATTGCAGTTGAATGTTCTTCCCGACGGGCGGCTCGTCGCACATGACTACGCCCTGTTGCGGGAATTGGGAGCCACCACGTCCACCGCGGGCTCGAAGACCCACTTCGACGACTGAAGACGGACCCAGAACGATGACGGTTCTGATCCTGACGTGCCAACAGGATGTGACCGCGGACATGGTGGTGGCGCGGCTGGACGGTACGGGGGTACCGGTTGTCCGCCTCGACCCCGCCGATCTGCCCGGAGACGTCGCCCTGTCGGTTGAGTACGTGCACGGGACCTTCCATGGCCATCTGTCCGCCGGTGGCCGGACGGTGAGGCTGAGCGGTCTGCGGGCCGTCTGGGTCCGCAGGCCCGGTGTGCCCGCGACGCGGGTCGCCGAGCCGTCCGCCTGGCTCACCGAGGAATCCGCGCAGGCGTTCTACGGCATGCTGCGCTCCACCGGGGCACGCTGGATGAACCACCCCGACGCGGCCCGCCGGGCCCGCCACAAGCCCTGGCAGCTCCATCTCGCCCAGCGCAGTGGGCTTCCCGTACCCGAGACCACGATCACCACGTTCCCGCAGGCGGCCCGCGATTTCGCGAAACGCTTCCCGGACCTGGTGGTCAAGCCCGTCTCGGGCGCGCACCCGCAGGAGCCGCCCCGGGCGGTCCCCACCAGCCGGGTCGCACCCGAGGCGGATTTCTCGGCCGTCGCCTTCGGCCCCACCCTGCTTCAACGGCGCGTGGCCAAACGCGCCGACATCCGGCTGACCTGCGTCGGCGATCGTCTCTTCGCCGCGCGCAAGTCGGTGGGTCCAAACGCCGACCCCGACGAGGTGGACGTCCGTTTCGCCGTCTCCACCGCTTCATGGCACCCGGTCGAGACTCCGCCGCGCATCGCCACGCGTGTGCACCGCTACCTCCGGGAGGCTCAACTCGCGTACGGGGCGTTCGACTTCGCCGAGGACGCGGACGGGGTCTGGTGGTTTCTGGAGTGCAACCAGTCGGGCCAGTTCGGTTTCGTGGAAATAGAGACGAACCAGCCCATCGCACGTGCCGTGGCCGACTGGCTCGGCGCCCCGGGCCCCGAACCGGCGCACCCCGACGGCCGGCTGCCGAACACCGAGTGCCGTTGACCGTCGTCGTCGAACGGTTCGGCGGCGCCGATGACGCTCACTGGCGGCTGAGGTTCCGCGTCACACCGGCGACGATCGCGGTCGCGAGGATCCAGCCGGTGATGACGAGGACGTACGACAGCCACTGGTGGGAGCCGTCCGGCGTGAAGGCGCGCTCCTGGCCGAAGTCGATGATCGGCAGGAGCAGGTCGAGCGTGTAGACGACGGGGTTGAAGTCCGGGGCCTCGTCCGCCCTGATCGGGCGCGGGTGGTCCAGGCCGTACGCCACCGAACCGACGGCCAGCAGCGACAGCAGCCAGACGGCCGCGCGCAGGGGGCGGAAGCCGTAGCCCACGGTGGCGTCCTGGACGTACCCCCACAGCCGCCCGTACCAGGGGAGCGTGGCGCGGCGGCGGCGCTGCTTGGCGAGCTGGACGATCCGGGCCGCGTCGTCGTCTCCGATGCGACGGTACGCCGCTGTCAACTGCTCGTACGCGTGCGGCTCGTACGAGTCCCCCGCCCGCTCCAGCATCGGCAGGCGGCGCCCGGCGGGCTCGTGCGGGGTGAGGGCGGTGTACGTGAGATCGCTGAGGTACACCCGGTCCGGCAGCATCTCCGGTTCCAGGGTCAAAATCTCTATCTGCGAGCGCCGCAAATTGAGGGTGCCCTCGACGCGATCGCCCCTGCGCAGCCACAGCTCACCGATGACACAGCTGCTCACCCGCAGTGCCGTGTCGCCCGGATGCGACAGATGGGCGTGGAGCAGGTCGAGACGGCCCGGTATGCGGGAGCCGCGGAACTCGATCCGGCCCTGGGAGCGCACGCACGACGCCCGTACGTCAGCGCCCACGGTGAGGTTCGGTGCGTTGAGTGCGGTGCCGGAGGGTGTGCTGAACTCGGCGTCCTTGAGGTTGACCGACCCGGCGACCAAGGCGCCGGTGAGCCGCACCTGCCCGTGCGCATGCATCTCGGGCGCCCACAGGTCGTCCCCGATCTGGGCCTGGTTGAGCTGGAGCACGGGCTCTGCGGCGTCGGGCGCGGTGAACCGGGCCCGTTCCATGAAGAGCGCCCCGGAGATCTGTGCCCCGCCGAGCCGGACCGGCCCCAGGAACAGGCAGTCCGTGAACCGCAGCACCCCGTCCACCCGTATGGTCGCCGAAGTGAGCCCGGGGAGCACGGAGTTGCTCAGGTTGAGCTGGCGGAACCGGGCGCCGTACAGGTTGGGGGCCTCGTCGAAGTGACAGTGACTCAGCCGGACGGCGCCCTCGACGGTGGCGTAGTTCAGGCTCAGGGCGCCGGTGACGCGGACGCCCGCGAGCTTGAGTGCTGCGATCTCCCCCTCCTCCTGAGGGGCCTTGAGCAGGAGCGTCCGCAGGACACTCGCCCGTACGGTCCGCTCCTGCCCCCACTCGCCGCCGAGGGAGACGTCCTCGTCCCCAGCCGTACGGAAGTCCAGGGCCTCGCCCCGAGGGAAGGCCCTCCATACGCGCGCCTCGGTCGGCGTCAGATCGTTGATCTCGCTCACGCCGGGACTCTGACGTGGTGCCTTCGCTCTGTCAACTGCCGTCCACCACTATGTCAAAGCGCTCGCACCGCCGAGGTGTTGAGCGAGTTCGGTGACGTGCCGTAGCCGGTCGCCGAGCCGGGGGAAGGCGGGTCGGCGTACGCGAGCGCGGCGGCCTGGGACTGCCAGGAGTCGACGCTGTCGCCCGTGTGGTGGCCGTGGGGGACGTGGTTGGCGGAGACCTTGACGAACAGGAATGCTCGGGCTGGGGGAGCCTGGGCAGGAAGCCGGAGAAGAACGACATGTGTGCAGGCAGGGTGAAGGTGCCGAACTTCAGCTTGAGGGTGGCGTAAACACTTCGCCGTTCACGAGGACTACGGCCAGGTAGGTCCGGTTGTCTTGCCACTCCCCATAACCCCACCAGGTTTCGGGGGTGGCCTTGGAGTTGGTGGATCCGGTGAGCTTGGTGTTGCCCTCACAATTGCTGCCCGAGTAGCCCCCCTTAGGCGCAATGCCGCTGCTTTAAGCCGTGGCCTTGGGTTTTCGCTTGGTCGGGGCGGTCTTGGAGGCGGGAACGATGGTGACCGTTTCGGCCGGTGGGGCGGCGGGCTGGGGCCAGTTGCGGTGGTGGGCGCGTTTGAGGCCCCAGTTGGACATCTTGCGCTTGACGACGCGGGGGAACGCGCGAAGCCTGCGGACCGGTAAGAGGCGTCGGACGATCTCGGCGAGGGTGCGGCCCCAGGCAGCGGCAAGGCGCTCAGGGGGAAAAAGCCGCCTGGGCGGGGACCTGGCGGCGCACGACGCGCAGTGAACGGGTGAAGGACAGCCGGTCGGGATCGGTCCCGACCTGGGCTGCGGCCTGGTGCATGACCTGGCGCACGGCGTGGTGGACGAGGAGGAAGCCGTAGACCTCCTGCTCGACGCCGTCGGGGTATCTGGAGCGCAGGACCACGTCCGGGCCGCGCTGGTGGACCTTGATCTCGTCCAGCACCCCTTCCACCTTCCACCTCTCGTGATACAAGGCCGCCAGCTCGGCCGCCGGTGCCTGCTCGGGATCCAGGATCGTGGTGATCAGCCGGACCGGACCGGCCTCCTCACGCCCGGCGACGGTGTACTCCACCACCCGCACCAGCCGCCCGTGCACGCGGCGCTTGTCCCGGGCCGCGAAGATCTCCGACAGGTACGAACCGTCCGCGTACTGCTCGCGCACCACCAGCACCACGTTGGACGCCACCCGCCACAGCAGATCCGCACCTGTCGCGGCGGCGGCCTTCCACCGGTCGTAACCGGGAAAGCCCCGGTCGGCCAGCAGCAGCATCCCCGGCTCAAGCCGCGGCAACAGGGTGTCGGCGAGAACGGTCTCGGCCACCGTGCACGGCCCCGTGGCCGCGGCGAACACCGCATGCGTGCCGCACTCGGCCAGCACCACCAGCCGCACCTGCGGAAACGCTCCCTTCTTCTCCCCGCGGCCGGATCCTGGACGTCCGAAGAACGCGTCGTTGTCCTTGGTGTCCGCCACATCCAGCGTGGTGCCGTCCACCGCCACCACCCGCCGCCCCCGATACCAGGCACCGACCGTGTCCACACTCGCCACCGGACGGCACACCCGCGCGAACAGCGCCCGCAGCGGCTCCGAGCCGAGCCGAGCACGCGCCCGGGAGAGCGCTCCAGTCGAGGGCACCTCCCACGACCCCCGCCACCGGCGCGACCACGCCAGCCCCTCCACCAGCAGCCGTGCGACCTCCTCATACGCCTGCCCCGAGAACAGACACATCGCCAGCACGAAGTAGACCGTCACCCGTGCTGGCAGCAGCCGATTCCGCTTCTCACCCCGCCCCGTCTCAGCGACGACCTCCAGCCACAAGCTACAAGCAACTCACCCCAAAGTCAGCGGCATTGCCCTTAGGCGGGGAGTTCTGGGGTGCGGGCCGGGCGCACCCAGGGTGCGCCCGGCCCGCCCCGCCCCCGGGCCCCCGGCGGGGCCGCGGCTGGTGTCCGGCCCGGTGGACAATGCGGCGGGCAAGCTGTGGGACGGTGCCCTTGATGCCCAGCACGCCTTCGGTGACCCCGATCGGCGCGGCCTGGGCCCTCTCCAAGGCTTCGAGCCGGCTGGAGCGAACCTCAACCGAAGAATGACCGCTTGGGAGCCGGGCTGCGGGCCTTACGTCCCTGACGCCCTCATTTACGGGATGCCCTCGGCGGACGACTTGACAACCCTGGATAGTCGCAGGAGGAAGCGGCTATGGCGTGGTGTTCCACTCCGCGATCACCGGGCGGCCGTGCTCCGTGGAGAGGCGGCTGACCGTTCCCGTCTCGAGCCGGAACAGGCGCCCGTCCGCAGCCGGAAGGCCGAGGCGGCGGGCAGTCAGGACGCGGAGGAAGTGGGAGTGCGCCACGAGGACCACGTCACCCCCGTCACCACGGCCGAGCGGGCCGGCCGCCCGGGTCAGCACGCGGTCGGCCCGCTCACCCACGTCGGCCGGCGACTCGCCGGGATGATCGTCCGGACCGGGCGGCACGCCGTCGTTCCACAGGTACCAGCCGGGCCGGGTGCGATGAACCTCGGCGGTCGTGACGCCCTCGTACGCGCCGTAGTCCCACTCGTGCAGATCCGGTTCGCGCACGGCCCCGGCCAGGCCCGCGAGCTCCGCGGTTCGCACGGCACGCGTGAGCGGGCTCGTGAGCGCGAGGGCGAAGGTCCTGCCTGCGAGCAGCGGGACGAGGGACTTGGCCTGTTCCTCGCCCCGCCGGGTGAGCGGCAGGTCGGTCCAGCTGGTGTGCCGCCCCGACGCGCTCCACTGCGTCTCGCCGTGGCGGATCAGCAAGAGGTCTCCCACGACCGTCGGATCCTGACCGTTACTTCGCCGACTCGACGGCGTGGCCGCCGAACTGGTTGCGCAGCGCCGCGACCATCTTCATCTGCGGCGAGTCGTCCTGCCGGGACGCGAACCGCGCGAAGAGGGACGCCGTGATCGCCGGCAGCGGGACCGCGTTGTCGACGGCGGCTTCCACCGTCCAGCGGCCCTCGCCGGAGTCATCGGCGTAGCCGCGCAGCCTCTCCAGGTGCTCGTCCTCGTCAAGGGCGTTGACGGCGAGGTCGAGCAGCCAGGAACGGATGACCGTGCCTGCCTGCCAGGAGCGGAAGACCTCGCGCACGTCGGTGACCGAGCCGACGGCCTCCAGCAGCTCCCAGCCCTCGGCGTAGGCCTGCATCATCGCGTACTCGATGCCGTTGTGGACCATCTTCGAGAAGTGCCCGGCACCGACCTCTCCGGCATGTACGAAACCGGCGTCACCCTCCGGCTTCAGCGCGTCGAAGACCGGCTGGACCTTCGCGATGTGCTCGGCGTCGCCGCCGACCATCAGCGCGTAACCGTTCTCCAGGCCCCACACCCCACCCGAGACGCCCGCGTCGACGAAGCCGATGCCCTGCGCCGCCAGTTCCTCCGCGTGCTTCTCGTCGTCCGTCCAGCGGGAGTTGCCACCGTCGACCACGGTGTCGCCGGGTGCCAGGAGGTCCCCGAGTTCGTCGATGACGGACTGGGTCGGGCCGCCGGCCGGGACCATCACCCACACCACGCGGGGGCCCTTGAGCTTGTCCACCAGTTCGGTCAGGCTGCTGACGTCGGCGGGAGACGGGTTGCGGTCGTAGCCGATGACGGTGTGACCCGCGCGGCGGATCCGCTCGCGCATGCTGCCGCCCATCCTGCCGAGGCCGATGAGGCCGAGCTGCATCACTGTCATGGTTCGCTTCTCCTGAGCGTGCGGTACGTGGCGACCAGGGCGGCGGTCGAGGGGTCGAGACCGGGGACTTCGCCCGCCGCGGTAAGGGCTGACGTCGAGGCTTCCGTCAGCGCGGGTTCCACGCGCTTGGCGAGGACCTTGCCGAGCTCGACGCCCCACTGGTCGAAGGAATCGATGTGCCAGATCGCGCCCTGGACGAATACCTTGTGCTCGTAGAGCGCGATCAACTGGCCGAGGACGGACGGGCTCAGCTCGGTGGCCAGGATCGTGGTCGTGGGGTGGTTGCCGCGGAAGGTGCGGTGCGGCACCTGCACCTCGGGCACGCCCTCCGCCCGTACCTCATCGCTCGTCCTGCCGAAGGCGAGTGCCTGGCCCTGAGCGAAGAGGTTGGCCATCAACAGATCGTGCCGGGCCCTGAGTCCGGGGCTCAGTTCGTCGACCGGGTTGACGAAACCGATCAGGTCGGCCGGGATCAGCTTCGTGCCCTGGTGGATGAGTTGGTAGTAGGCGTGCTGC